>NZ_JBFUIB010000330.1:0-4177 GCF_056402095.1 Peribacillus sp. P4_C12 | reverse complement strand
ATAGTATTAAAGGTAAGAGGTTGTCCTTTTGGACAGCCTCTTTTCATTTTAAAGCAGTGAAGATAATATATTTTTCTATTTGTACACTTCTCACCATTTTGACAAGGTTCTATCCATGTAAACCAATTTTCTTTGCTTCATATGCTTTTCGAAGTACATTTCATAAAGAGCGTAAGTAGTTTGCAGACAGACCAATAGAAATGGTTTTGTTGACAATTTGATAATTCCTTTAAATTAGCCTCCTATGACTGTTTTTTTGCGTCATGTATAAAAGTACGGGGAGACTGGAATATTGTAAGTTTTATTTACAAATCAATCAGTATAGATTAATAACATGGCGGACTCTGAGTGTTGATATATTCAGAATATTCAACACGATGAAAATTTGATAATTCGTTCTATATAAATACCCGAATAACATACACTTTTTCGAGGGAGTGGGAGGGTTTTGAATGACGATCGTTATTGTGAAAAAAGGTGATAGCCTATGGGAAATTGCTAAAATGAATAAGGTTGACCCATCGAGGATAGTTGAAGTTAACGGATTGGAATCAACAGCACTGGTTCCCGGTTTGGCGTTGTATATCCCGGATGACAAAGTGGTGAATCGAACGTATCTTATAAAAAATGGTGATACGCTCTCTAAAATTGCCCGACGTTTTGGAACAAGTATAGCGACCATCATGAAAGCAAATCCAGGGCTTGTTGCAAGCTCACTTAAGGTCGACACGGAAATTTTGATTCCGTCTCCTTACAAAAATCAATTGATCACGCTTGGGTTTGCCTTCCCAATTTCAGGTGGAGTAGTGTTTAAAACGCTTGAGGAGAATGGTGATAAGTTATCTTATTTAGCAATTGTAGCTTATTCCTTTACCAAGGAAGGCTATGCAGTCGTTGATGGTGATGATCTCCCTCTTATCGCGAAATGCGAACAGACCGGGGTGACGCCACTATTGATGATCCGGAATTTTCAAGACGGTGATTTTGATGCTGACTTGGCGGGTGAAGTTCTCGCTAGTTCGATTTACAGAGGGAATTTGATTAAAAGTATGCTGAATTTTGTAAGGGAGAAAGGCTATGGGGGGGTCAGTATGGACATCGAATTCATCCCGCCTGCAAGACGGTCTGATTATGTGCTTTTTTTAAAAGAATTAAAAGAGGGGTTGAACGAACTAATTCTTCATGTTAACGTACATGCAAAAACATCAGATAATCCTGACAATCGAATTGTAGGCGGTCATGATTATCGGGGAATTGGAGAGGTAGCCGACCTTGTTGCCGTGATGACAATTGATTTTGGGTATCCAACTGGCCCACCCGAACCAATTTCTCCACTTTGGTGGATGGTCGAGGTTATTCGTTACGCTTTAACGAATATCCCTGCGTATAAATTGCAGTCGGCATTTCCTATGTATGGATACGATTGGATTGTACCAAGCAATGATACGAAGGCATTATCAGCGCAAAATGCACAAAATCTTGCTATTGCGACTGGCTCGGAAATCTCTTTCGACACGTCAGCGGCATCACCTACCTATTCTTATAGAAAAGAAAACTTGGATCATGTCGTTTGGTTTGAAGATATTCGTTCGATAAGCGCAAAATATGAAGTGATTGATGCCTATGAACTGATAGGTGCCACTTATTGGCAGATTGGTTTGGAATTTCCACAGAATTGGGCGTATATGGAACAGAATATTATAATTATAAAATAGAATGTTTTGGTGTAAGTAATGAGCATTAAAAAGAGAATTTCGATCAACCATGCAATTTTGGATCGTTCTGTTGGTTTGCTGTAACGGGTCCAAGCAAGTTCCTACCCAGGAAAAATATGAGGACAGCCAATCATGATCAACACAGCCTTGGGTGTCACTAAAAAGGGAAAGGAGCTACGAAATGAAAGCTCCTTTCAAATACAGAAACAAATGGAGGTACAAGAAGGCTTGCAGTGATGATTTTATATTTCTTTCCCTTGAAAGTCCTTCCTTTTCCAAATCGCATAAAGAAAGGCAATGAATATTAAAATTGAAGAGAATTGGAAAGTTGTTTTGACACCGTATGTTTCCGTTATATAGCCTAGAAGCAGAACGGAACAAGCAAACGTAAGATTGATAACAGCTCCCCAAACCGCATATATTTTCGCTAATGTTTTTTCCGATGCTTGATCTTGGATAAGCTTGGTGTAAAATACATCCCGAATTTGTTCTGGGAGGCCGTACAGACATGCTAGCAGCAAAGCAATTGCTGGATTAGTGTTCGCACCGAATAGCATTGTCAGTAGGGCACTGAGAAATAGTCCGAAAATAATGAAAAAGCAGATATATTTTTCTAGTAACTTTGCAAAACGGATGACAAGCAATCCACTAACAATCATGCCGATAAAGTAGCTTGTGTTAATATACCCCCACCATTGCTCTCCTAGTTTTAAGTTCTGTTCGACATATACATATATAACAGCAGCGACCCAGACGCTAGATGCTAAAGTTGTTATAAAATCAAGGGAGATGAGTGTACGAATAGTTGGGTTTTTTCGAATCGCCACCCATCCGGATTTAATCGAATCCCGACTTGATGAATGAATGGTTTCTGCTGTTTGTTCAGTGATTTCAATTTTTATGGTACAGATTGTTGAACCGGCATAAAGTATAACTGTCATCCAAATAATAAAGCTACTGCTGGTGGATATTAATAAAACAGAACCAAGTGGCCACCCTGAGACAAAGATTGTCTGGGTGATTACATTCAAAAAACCATTTGCCCTTATCAATTCTTCTTTTGGAACTAATTGAGGCGTCAAAGCTGCACTTACCGGGGCAGCTACTCCATCTAATAATGAAATCATGGCGATAAAGATTAGAGCTACCACAGCAAAAGCTTGATTAAAATTAGTTATATAGATTCCTAGTATAATGAGTAAGATAGTTTTCCACAATTGAGATAGTACAAGGATTCGTTTTAAAGTAAATCTGTCAATAATGAGAGGTGCAAGTAAACTACTGAAAAACCGAAAAATCGTTGTAGTGAACGGAAGCAAGCTCAAATAAAGAGCCGATCCTGTTAAGGCATATATAAGTGAAATCAACCCGACTACATAAAATATATCTCCAAGATTAGCAAACGCCTGACCAATCCAAAGGTGGCGAAACGATTTGTTCTTCATGATTACCATCCTTTTGAATGAATAATGTTATATGGTATTAGAATGGATTTTTAAAATTACACTGGATTCACTCCTTAAAATTAATAGGTTTATGAGCCGGGTTAGTGGCTGTTTAATATAGATAATTTTACCATAATATTAGCTTCGTAATCCGAAATACTTGAAGATTAATGAATATGGAATTATACTCCTATATATATGTTTAAAAGGAGAATAATTTGATGATTCGACGTTTTGCTTCATATTACCTGCCACATAAGCGGTTATTCATTATTGATTTCTTCAGTGCAGTGGTTGTAGCTGTGCTTGAACTTGCTTTTCCGCTAGCTGTTCAATGGTTTATAGATACACTGTTGCCGGGTGACGATTGGTCGGCAATTGTTTCTGTGAGTGCGGGCTTATTACTTCTCTATATAATTAGTACATTCTTGCAGTTTATCGTAGGTTATTGGGGGCATAAACTGGGGATTAATATCGAAACTGATATGCGCGAAGAGCTATTTGAGCATGTTCAAAAACAGTCTTTTAGATTTTTCGATAACACAAAAACTGGCCATATTATGAGCCGAATCACGAATGATTTGTTTGATATCGGAGAACTAGCACACCATGGTCCCGAAGATTTATTCATTGCTATTATGACCTTTATTGGAGCTTTTTGGATTATGTTGACGATCAATGTGAAGCTGGCGCTCATATCCGTTTGTATATTGCCATTCCTTGTTTTGCTAATTGTTATAAGTAATTTAAAGATGAATAAAGCATGGAAGCAAATGTACAAAGAAGTTGCAGATGTTAATGCACGTGTGGAAGACAGCGTCTCAGGTGTTAGGGTCGTTCAGTCTTTTACTAATGAAACATATGAAATGGAACGATTTTCGACGAATAATCGCAGATTCCGTAAGGCGAAGTTACTTGGATATAAGGTAATGTCCTTCAGCTTATCAGGGATTTACATGATGACCAGGTTTATGACACTCGCAGTGTTAGTAATGGGTGCTTGGCTTACTTTTCATG
>NZ_JBFUIB010000329.1:0-4187 GCF_056402095.1 Peribacillus sp. P4_C12 | reverse complement strand
GTATTAATTAGAGAAACTTGGCCAGTATTAACGGGTGACGAAGCAGATGCTTATGCTCGTTTAATTCACCGTGCAGATTTATTAGATTTATTAGTAGCTCATATTCCAGAAGACCAGCTTCACTTAAACCACTGTTTAACTGAAATAATCGACCACGGTAATTATGTAGAAGTGAAATTTGAAAACGGTAAAACAATCGAAGCTGATATCGTAATTGCAGCTGACGGCATTCGTTCACTAGTTCGCAATCAAGTATTAGGCCATGTTGAGCCAGTCTATTCCGGTTACTTAGCACACCGTGTTTTAATTCCTTTCGAAGAGGCTCTTGGTATGGCTTCAGAAGAAAACGTTTTACGTATATACGTAAACGGTGATGATTCATTCTATTTATTACCATTAGAAAGTCGCCGACAAGTATCTGTAGATATCACAGTACCTGGCGAGTTCGCATTGCGTCCTGTTTTAACAAAAGAACAAATTATGGATAGCTTTAGAGGCTTTGGACCTACACTTCAAAAAATTGTTGAGAATATCAAGCTAGAAGATATCGTAACTCGTCCATTAAGTGACCTTGAACCACTCACTAAATGGAGTACAAACACTGTAACATTAGTTGGTGACGCTGCTCACGCAATGCTTCACAACCAAGGCCAAGGTGCAAACATGGCGATCCAGGATGCTGAAGTATTAGCAGAAGCAATTGCTGAAGCAGTTGCTGGAACTATAACACCTGCGGAAAGCTTGCAAAACTATGAAGAGCAGCGTAAACCAATTACAAAGCTTTACCAAGAATTATCTCGTCTATTCCCAACAGACCAAGCAAAGACTGCATTCCCTGAAAAAACTCACTTTTAAAAAAGTGGAGGCTGGTTATTTGCGGCAACATCTAATCAGCCTTCTATAATCCACTTACATTACTAGGGAATATATGGTTTTTAGAACGAGGTATGAACTAATATTCAAGTAGGTAATGCTCTGCTATTTAATTATATAATAAAACGGAATAAATGTAAGAAGGAGGTTCTCTAAGATGCCTGTACATCCCGAGATAAAAAAAGTGTTAGATTCTATTCCAGGATCTGATGAGAAACAGAAAATCATTCCAGAAGAACATAGAAAAGTGTTCAATGCACCCGTTTTACCTGTTGAAAAACGTGTACAAGTTTATTCTGTTGAAGAAAAAACAATTCCGACTTCTGAAGCGGATATACCAGTAAGAATTTATACTCCGAAGGAAGGAGATTCTTATCCACTTCTAATGTATTTCCACGGTGGAGCATTTTTTTCTGGAAATTTAGAAAGTCATGATGAAATCGTACGCCCGGTTTGCATGGAATCCGGATATAAAGTCATTTCTGTTGATTATCGTCTTGCTCCTGAACACCCATATCCTGCTGCATTAGAAGATTGCTATAACGTCACAAAATGGGCAACAGAACATAAGGATGAATTAAATTGGGATGGGAAGAACCTCGCAGTTGCAGGGGATAGTTCTGGTGGTAACTTAGTTGCTGCCGTTTCTCTAATGACCCGTGACAAACAGGAATTTATCATTACGAAGCAAGTAATGTATTATCCATCACTAGACCTTGACTTCAGTGAATTTCGTTACCCATCATTAGTGGAAAATGGAAAGGGCTATTTTGTAGAAAGTGATCAATTAGCTGAACATAATTCCTTCTATTTATTAGGAAATGTAGATACTGATAATCCGCTTGTTTCACCAATCCGAGAAGAAAATTCAGAAAATCTTCCAACAGCACTTGTCATCACAGCAGAATATGATCCAATGCGAGATGAAGGGGAACTATTTGCTGAGAATTTAAAAAAATCTGGTGTACATGTTGAAACAAAAAGATACGAAGGTGCAACTCACGGTTTCTTAGGTAAATTCACGCATCTTGATGAATATAAAGACGTTTACAAACGTACAGGTAATTTTTTAAATAAAGAGATCTAATGTGTTAAAGTATTTTGATAAATAAATAGACTGTCGAGGTTTTCTTGACAGTCTGATGCTACTAACTAATAGTCGCTTTCCTTTTACAATATCGTAGAAGGTGAATTGTAAACTTCCATTGCCGCCACATATCAGTACATATTTATATCAATTGAATTTGAAAAGTTCAAGTCACCCTCTTTCAGAGAAATTAATTGGATTGACCCCAAAATAGAACTTTTTGTACATCTATACTGATGCTACGTAAAATAGATAGATAAATTGATTTCTATAACTACAATATTTTTTAAAGCACTTACAAGTGATCGAACACCCAATGAAAACAATGGTTATCTTTATTAACTCTATTTGACTATGATACCTATAAATAAAATTGAAAATACTGATAGGAACTGGATGATATACGAAGCAGGTCATGGCTCGTAAAATATATTCGTAATATTTCGAACTTTGTTTTTGAAGAAACACCCATCATTGATTATTTCCTATTTCTTGGATTATTAATGGGGAATCAATATCCATCGCTTTCTTTATAGAAGGTTAGGCAGCCTCATTAGGCCTGGAAATCCAGATGATTGTAATTTTTACTAATCAACTCGGTATCACCGTATTTTATGATTTATTTTATTAGCTATAACAATACGTGATTTTAAGGAAGGGTGTTTTAATAATGGGAAAACCAAAGTTTTGGACTTATGAGAACAAATTGACCGTAATCTTTTTCTTTCTAATTGGATTCGTATTCTTTGACCGTTTAGCGATTAACTACTTATTCCCAATGATATCTGTAGATTTAGGACTAAACTACACGCAATTAGGCTTGCTTGGAGCAGCTCTTGCGTTAACTTGGTCATTTGCTGGTCCATTAGGTGGATTTATTTCAGATAAAGTGAATAATAAGAGAGCAATGTTAGCAATTTTAGTATTCGCATTCTCAGTTATTTCATTATTACATGGTTTTGCACAATCATTCGCTATGTTATTCGTACTACGGCTATTAATGGGTATTGTAGAAGGTCCACTGATTCCGCAAACACAATCGATTTTAGCAATGGAATCTTCGGAGCGTCGTCGCGGATTTAACTTAGGTTTCACAATGAACACAAGTAACGCATTATTCGGTAGCATTTTAGCGCCTGTAGCAATCGTTGCGTTAGCAACTAATTTTGACTGGCATATGGCGTTCTATTTAACGATTATTCCAGGGATTATTTTAAGCTTAGTCATCTTAAAAGCAGTTAAAAATCCAGATCTAGCGAAATACCATACTATGCATGCTACAAAATCGACAGAAAAAATTAAAGTTAAAGATATTCTTAAGCTCCGTAATATTTGGTTATCCATTATTGTTTTCAGCTTAGTGATGACAGTACTTATGGCATTCCAAATTTTCGGACCAACATATTTAGTCCAAGCAAAAGGTTTATCAGATACGACAATGAGTTTCGTAATGGCTGCATTCGGTGTCGGTTATGCACTTTTCGGTTTCTTAATCCCAATGCTTTCAGAGCGTACTGGTCGTAAATCGGCTTCTTTAGTATCTGGTTTGTTGTTAATTCTCGTACCATTGACAGTAGTATTCGTCGATTCAGTTCCATTAATGATGGTTCTTTTATTCATCGGTGCTGCAGGTTCAGGTGTAATTGGTATGTCGATGTCAGTTATTCCTGTTGAGTCCGTTCCATTACAGTACTCAGGTCTTGYAGTAGGATTAACAATCGGTATTGGTGAGTTCTTCGGTGGATTCTTAAATCCAATGGTGAATGGAGCTTTAGCAGACATATATGGTATTCAAGCACCATTATTGGTAGCTACTGGTGCATGTGTGCTGGCATTATTATTCTCATTATTCTTCAAAGAAACAGCACCAGCTAAAGTTAATTCAAAGGAAGTACCATCAACTCCAGAGCAAGAAGTCACATCTAGTATCTAATTTTCTAAAGAACAAATTAGTCCGCCTCATCTTTGAAAGATGTGGACTAATCTTGTTCTTATTCTAATTTCATAACAGATTAGGGGGGAATGTGTTGTTTAAACAAAATAATATGGAGGTATTTCCCATCATTGTCCCTGCTTCCAATAAACTGAAAAGTTATAACTTTTTCTTAGTGAAACATGGGAATTCCTTAACGTTAATTGACACCGGATTGAACACAGATGATTGCTGGAATTCCTTACAAAAGACTTTAAAGAATCATGATTTCACACTTACTGATATCACGAGGAT
>NZ_JBFUIB010000328.1:0-4187 GCF_056402095.1 Peribacillus sp. P4_C12 | reverse complement strand
GTATAAGTTGAAGAGCAAAGAGGACTGCAGCGAACCTTTCTCTTTCCGTTAAAAATGATAATCAAATAAAAAAACTTGCGGGCAAACACACTTTGCTGACCTTTTTTCATTTTTTTGTTCATAAGTATATCCGTAAAGGAATAAAAAATCATAAATGTTTTCGATTATTAAGATATGGAGGATAATAAATGAGCGAAGTATGGGAAAAGAAAGCAAGATTCGAGCATCAGTTTTGGCTGCAAATCTTAGGGGATCATTCCCGATTTATCCATGAGTCTTTAGCACCGGTTGAACTAGAAAATATTGAAATTGCATCGGAGTTTATTCAAATATTTGACACTCTCCTTGGTAAAGTCAATTCGGAAGATATTTCACAATTGATTTTTGCGGCAGAAGATGCGGCTTTAAAACTTCGAGAGTTTAAGTTAAACCTAATGAAAAAACATTTAGTAGGGAAAATCAAAATACATCTTTCACCTACATTTCTTAATCATATGGTGAACGAATTAGAAGAATATTTAAGGTTATTAAAACACTTTAAATCCAATCAAACCCCACCAGTTTATCATGAACTTCATCATCATTTGGTTTGGCTGTTAGATGCCGCTGGGCATGCGGGTGCCATATCATCCAAATTGGATGATGTTGAAAAACGATTAAAAGAGAAAAGTGACCAATATACGAAGCATTTTAATGAATATTATATAAAAGCAGTCGAATTGGCGGGATATTTACGGACTAATTTATCCACTTTTCCTGCATTAGAAAAGATGAATGTAGACGTCACATTAGAAATAAAACTTTTTCAGCACTTTCTAAATGAATTGGAGGAACTAGAACTTAGTGCACAAGCTCTAGGAACATTTTCTCCATTAATGGCGGATCATATGTCGCGTGAAGAATGTTATTATTTGATGAAGCTCGCTGAATCGACAAATTCTGAAAAGCCTAACTGCGATCCAGCCAAACCTAGACTAAATGAGGGTATTTGAACAGCTAACCTGTTCGAAAAAGTGCACTATAAACTTATCTTAATGCACCAACCTAATATGAAACTGTTAAATAACATCAAGCAATCCAAGTTGTATTACATGCACTATCAAACGAAGGATATACGTATTGTAACTTTTATTGAACCTCTGAATTTATAAGTTAATAATTGATCCAAACCTAACTTCAAAATCAGACATTCTGATGGTCTATATAGACCTTAAAGTCTAAACATACTGACTTTTTTCGAAAGGTAACCTTTTTGTTGATAATAAGATGTAATGTATACTTGTCATTGGTGAAATGTAACCAGTTATTAGTCTTAATCTCATTACTTCTTTTAGAATCTAACCCTACAACATCCACAACTTGATAAACAGGGTATTTTTAGTATTAGAAACACAAAAAGGATATAGAAACTTTTCTCTAGAAGAAAGGCCCTATATCCTATATTGGAAATTGCTAGCAAAAATGTATTTTCACATTTCTCCAGTGTCATAATTTAATTGCCAAATAATTCCGAACTTATCTGTTACCTGACCATAGAGTTTGCTCCAGAATGTTTCTTGAAGGTCCATAACTACTGTGCCGCCTTCTTTCAGTTTATTAAAGATAGATTTAATTTCATCCATGTTCTTATTAACTACTGCAAGGCTTATGTTGTTTCCTTCAACAAAAGGCATACCAGGAAAAACATCAGAAAACATTACATTACTTCCATCAATATTAAGCCTTGTGTGCATAACTAAATTTTTTGCTTCATCTGGGAGAGGGAATTCAGGGTTAGGTGGTGTTTCTCCAAAGGTCATAATTTGTGGTGTTTCTGTTCCAAAAACCTGTGCGTAAAACTCTACTGCTTCACGGCAGTTCCCATTAAAATTAATATAAACATCAACTGACATTTGTTTCACTCCTATGAATTATATTGTTTTTCAATGCTACATGATTTATTTACATATTGTAACATTTAACTGTTCAAAATCAAAAATATTTCCATGAGTTCCATAAAAAAGGTTTCGACAAACTAGAAAATATGAATACAAATGGAATATAAGATCAGAGAGATTGTAGAATCCACCAAAAAAATTTTGCCACTTATAGAATACAATCCTTTTATAATAAACTCCAATCTTCCTTATCCTCGTTTAAATTCACTATTTCATAATAAAGCTCTGTCCTAATAAAAACTAAGAACAATTGAAGGCACTGCAAAATACAAACAAAAAATCCCATAGTTTAGGATTTGTATAAACGAAGTGAGAAACAATATTATGGGAAAATAAAACATCCCCATTACGAGGGGGCCAACTTCGATTTTTTACTCACACGATTTGATAGTGACTCATAGAAATTACTTGAGATAACAAATTTGTTTACCCAGATATAAATTCAGTAATAAACTATTTTCGATCTCGAATAAATCCATTCTGAAAGGGGATAGATAAAAGGTAAGTTAATAAGGGAAAACTAGTGGCTTTTATGGGAAGGGGATGTATTTTTGAAGGCAGCAGAGCTTTTTGTAAAATGTTTAGAGGGTCAGGGTGTTGAATACATATTTGGAGTGCCGGGGGAAGAAAACATAGATTTGTTGGACGCGATAAATAAGTCGAGCATACAGTTTATCGTTTGCCGGCATGAAACTGGAGCAGCGTTTATCGCTGGGATGATGGGTAAGTTGACAGGAAAACCCGGAGTTTGTCTTTCAACACTTGGACCCGGGGCCACCAATATGGTGACGGGTGTTGCCTGTGCTACTTTGGATCGAATGCCGCTAATCGCGATTACGGCACAGACCGATCTCAACATGCAGTTTAAGGGGGCTCATCAATACATAAATATTCTCGAGCTATATCACCCGATTTCGAAATGGAGTACAACTATTTACGATGGTTCCGTTATTCCAAAAATTATAACTAAAGCTTTTGCATTGGCTGCAAAGGATTTGACTGGAGCCATTCATATCGAGTTTCCGAATGATATCGCCTCCTCCCTTGTGCATGGAGAACCTTTACAAACTCAGCTTTATGACAAAAAAGTACGGTCATCTGAGCAAGCAATCAATGAAGTGGCTATGGCTATCAATCAAGCAAAATTCCCCCTATTTTTGATAGGGAATAATGCTTCAAAAGGTGGAGCATCTACTGATATTTTAACTTTAATCGAAAGGCTTCAAGCCCCTTTCACAGAAACATTTATGGCGAAAGGCGTAGTTCCAGAAAATCACCCACTGCATTTACAGACAATTGGACTACCAGAAGGTGATATTGTCAATAAAGCCTTTAGTCGCGCAGATTTAGTCATTGCTATCGGATATGACCCTATCGAATACGAACCTAAAAAATGGAACCCATTACTATCACCTATCATTCATATCGATGTACAAGACCATGAGTTAGATAACTATTATCCGGTAAAGGCATCCCTTGTTGGTGACTTGTCTGCAAATCTTTTGCGTTTAATTGACCAAATTGATCAAAGGAATGAAATCGATCCATTTTATCGTAATGTAAAGGAAACGATATTGTCAGATCAATTGTTACATTCAACCAGTAATTCATACCCAATGTCTCCTCAACGTATCATTAAGGAAATACGGGAAGTTCTATCAAATGATGATATTTTACTATCAGATGTTGGAGCCCATAAATTGTGGATTGGCCGGCAATATGAGACATTAAAGCCAAATACATGTATCCTATCAAATGGGCTTGCTTCAATGGGGATCGCACTTCCGGGAGCAATTGGTGCGAAACTTGCGTGTCCTGATAAAAAAGTAATGGCTGTATGCGGTGACGGGGCTTTTATCATGTCTATAGCAGAGTTTGAAACAGCGGTTCGTTTGAAGGTACCGATTGTTATTATGATTTGGCGAGATGGAAGATACGGAATGATTGAATGGGAACAAAAAAACAAGTTAGGCCATTCATCTAATATCCAATTTAATAACCCGGATTTTGTTGCCTTTGCAAGAGCATATGGTGCGAAAGGATATAAGGTAAAAAAAGCGGCAGAGCTAACAACAGTCTTACAAAAAGCAATATCTGAAGATGGACCGGTAATTGTTGAATGTGAGGTTGATTACCAAGAAAGTTTCAGGTTGAGTGAACGTTTAAAGGACTCTCGTTAGATGACTCACGAAACTTTAATAAATAAAGGAAATTTAAGCCGAATATTGTATGCATGACGAACGATTGAAG
>NZ_JBFUIB010000327.1:0-4188 GCF_056402095.1 Peribacillus sp. P4_C12 | reverse complement strand
ATTGAGGATTTACTGGAAGATGTGTTACTCATTAAAGATGGGAAAAAACATTTCCAAATGTCAATCTCTGAGTTAAAAGAATGGGCTATCGGATTAAAAGGAACCACAGAAGAAGTACTTAATTTTTCGGATGGAAAGGAAATACTTTTTAAAGAATATTTCGGTTTGAATACGATGTATGCGGTTGTAAAAAATGATTTTTCTGAGTCCTTACTTAATAAAGCGCACCTTGTAGGAGTGGAAATCTTACCCGTTCAATCTAGTGATTTATGTGTTTACTTAACCAGTGAAACGAAAGGAGGAATTGATGATGTCTTTAACAAGCGTTAATTTGTGGGAAACGGTAAAAAAACAATACTTCTTTAAGCTAAAAGCAAATATAGATGCTTTTAGTTCACTCATTGGAATTCAGTTATTAGCGCTTCTCTTTTCATTTGGCGGTGTTGGTTCAGTTGGAATGGGAGGAGGGAATTTTAGTATTAATATAAAATACTATTCTGCAGATTTAGTCATTGGTTTCACACTGATATGGGCTTTCGTTACAGCGATTGTAATCACTACGAAACCATACCGAAATCATGATTTTACGTTCGTAACCAATCGCCTTAGTAGCAGCCTGTCGAATATTTTATATTTATTAACGGCAAGTATCGTTGGGAGTATCACTGCCATACTGGCTGGGAATTTACTGAAAATCTTAGCTCATATTTTGCTTGATGATCAGATTTATAGCTTTAATACTGGGCTTCAAGAACTTGTTATGGGTATAGGTGTAACAATTTTATATGTTTTCTTCGTTACCTCCATTGGTTATTTTATTGGGACACTGGTCCAAGAAAGTAAATTGTTTATCATTCTTATTCCGGTTTTGTTTTTTGGAATACTATTTCTTGAGGCATCAATGCAAAAAGAGCCTTTTCTCATAAATGTATTTAAATTTTATGGGATGGAATCAACGCTTTTTCTATTTATTATCAAAGTGATTGTAACGGTTGCTGTATTTTTTACAGCTGCTATAAGCATCTTGAATCGAATGGAGGTAAGACGATGACCGTTTTGACAGCAATTTTGCCGTTAGTCATCCTGATTCTTATATTTGGTGTTTTCATTTTTATGGTTAGGCTTTCCAGAAAATTTGCAACTCCCAAAGTAACTCACTGGCTTCTCTTCATCTATATAGGCGTACTGCTTCTAGGCACTGTTTTTGTTCCTTTCATCATTGATGATTCTTTGAGTCAGAAAGGAATGGAAAAAGCCATAGATACAGATCGGGAATTAAGTGGTTTATATACGAAACTTAATGAGGGAGAGATCGATCAGATTGATGCTAAGTATTTAATGAAAGAAAGTAGTTTTAGTAATTACCAAAATCAATCAATAAGGGTCGAATCTAGCAACAATGACAGTTCACAGATTTTCGTAGAAAGAAAAGCAAATAACGATGACACGATTGAAGCTTTCATTTTTGGCAATGGATTAATAATAGACGGTTACGATTTTTCTAGAAAACTGAAGCCTTATCATCTTGAGTTAATGAAAAATACCCTTACCATTAATCTTCCTCAGCAACAAGATATTAATCTTATAATAACTAAAGCTGATTTTCCAATACGGCAATTTACAGGTGAATCGATCATAAATCCATCTTTTAGTACCGGCGACCAAGTCGTTTATTTACGAATACCTAATCATCTTGAGTTAATAGCTGGTAATCATGTTTTTCTTGAATTTATTGAGAAGTAGACGAGTGGTTGAGAGGTTTTTATCGCTTTACAATCATGCTCTAAAGTTTTTGTATGAGAGTACAGAAAATCAGACTGCTGAAGAAAGCGAAAAGAATAAAAAAATGATAAAGATTAACACTGAACTTTTATAACCTTAGATACTTTACATGGGATTGGATGAAATGATGAGTGAAGAAGAAAACATAAATCAACTTTATATTWAATATAGAAATAAAATATCTAAAATAGCACTTTCGTTTATAAAAAATCCATACCTTTCAGAGGATATTTCTCATGAAGTTTTTTTGAAGGTTTATTATAATCGTGAAAAATTTATGGGAATATGCTCCTTAGATACGTGGGTTTATAAGGTAACTAAAAATTATTGTATCGATTATTTACGTAGTAGTCATATAAAGAATGTTGTACCTTCTGAAGATGTTGATTTATTTCTTAATCAGAATTCTACTCCAGAAGATGAATTAATAATTAAATATGATTCTGCTGGTACAACGGGTGCAAGTCGTTGTGGGATTCCTATTGTTTAAGCTTTTTTAATTACATAGAAATATGATCTTCTGAAAATCCCCAAAATTAATGGATGACTTTAAAAAATCCTGACTTTATCTTTTTTTATAGATAAAATCGGGATTTTTCGTATCTTTTGTTAGAAATGCTTGGTGAAATTTCCCTAAGTATTAACAGGTATCCAACAACCGTGGTTCTCACCGTACCGGAGGAAAATCAGGTTTTTACCTTCCAAAAAATGTCTTACCGTATAATATTCGCGTTTTGCCGGCAAGACCTCTTATGGAACTAAAGGGGCAGAATAGTTCAAGAAAGATAACAAAAAATATTAGTGAATATGTTTGGCGTGAAAGGAAAAGTAATGGATAAGGTAAAACTTTATTTAAAATATCGAAAGAAATCATTTCTTTTAAATACTGCACTTTTTATTGCAGGTTTCATTGTTGTTATCTTTATATTTGGACCTCCGAAGTATTATGTTGTCCCCATTTTATCAATGATAACGGCTTATGGTTTTTTAGAGTTTGTAGAATATAAACGTTGGAAAAAAGAAAATTATTGAGTTTAGCATCCTCAACTAACAGGTGCTTTAGTTCAWWAACAGGGGTTGCTGCGGCAGCCTTTTTCTTGCACTAACGGGGCAGTATTGTTCAATAATCAAAGGGAAACATTGAGAAAAAATAGGTGGAAAGTATATGAATAATTATCCCCAATTGACACCGTTAGGGAAATGAGGAAGGAGTTTAAAAATAATTTAATACAAAATTAGTGAAATGATTCTTTTCTTCACTGGCAATGCTGGTATCTTATTATTATATTAATCGTCCCTTTGTTAATACTAGAATTTGAAACAGGATATTGCAAAATAACAGGAACATAGGAGGTATGAAATTTGAAGATCCAAAGAATAGATCATGTGGGTGTAATCGTAAATGATCTCTCTGCCGCTAAAGAGTTTTTTCTCGATTTTGGACTTGAGGTGAAAGGGGAATGGGAAATGGAAGGAGAGTTGATGGGATATGCAGTTGGGCTTAATGACGTTAAAGTAGCGTGTGTAGGATTGGGAATGCCAGACGGTCAGACATGGATAGAGCTAATCAAATTTTATACGCCGTCAGATGAAAAAGATATTCAGCAAACCTTTGCAAATACACTGGGTATCCGACATATTGCATTTACTGTTGAAGATATTGAAGCTGTTGTTGCCAAATTGAAAAAGAAGGGTACGGAAATCTTTAGTGAGATACAGCAATATGAAGAAAGTTATAAATTATGCTACGTTCGTGGTCCAGAGGGAATTATTTTGGAGTTGGCTGAGGAAATCAAATAAGTAATATTAATTAAAATGAAAGTACGACTCTTTGTTACTTTCTATTTTTTTAGTTTGTGAAGAAATGTACTTAAACTAACGGGTGCGTTAGTTCTATAATAATCACTAAAAAAATAATCAAACTATTTTATAAAAATTGTAAACTAAATCACTAGAAAAGAACCCTTTTTGATCAATCTCTTTTCAAAATGGATTGTATTTATTTACGTTAATATGAGGATTCAGGAGGACCTTGTGATCAATCTTTATTTCAAAGCTACAGTTGATTCTTTTTTACAGATGCTTTAGCACAATACATACATGAACTGAGCTGGAAAGTTCCCTACAAAGAATAAGGAATAAGAATGGCCGAAAATCAATTTGATTTTTCGGCCATTTTAATATTTGAAAATGGGGAATTCAAGAATTATTTTTCTACAGATGCTATGATGTCTTCAGCTAAGAGTTTAGAACCACTAGCACCTTTTAGATATTTCAATGTTCCTTCACTAGACCAATCAAATATCTTTATACTGCTCATTCTTTTATTTACTTCTTTAATGTTTAACTGGTTAGAAACAAAATTATAATTTGAAGGATAATTTCCTATAGCAAAAGCATTTAAAC
>NZ_JBFUIB010000326.1:0-4209 GCF_056402095.1 Peribacillus sp. P4_C12 | reverse complement strand
AGAATCGGTAGGGTAGCCAGGAATTTATTCAACAGAGAACCAAAATGGGCCCGTATTTCCTTTTATGGTTCATTTGCCCAAACCTATAAAGGTCATGGAACAGATGTAGCCATTGTAGGAGGCCTGCTTGATTTTGATACATTTGACGAGAGAATCAAAGAATCTCTTGAAATAGCTCGTAAAAAGAAAATGAAAATTACTTTTCGGGAAGAAGAAGCCGTCCCGGAACATCCTAATACTGCGAAAATAACGGTGGGAGATGATGATGGTGAGCTTGAGCTTGTCGGAATATCGATTGGAGGGGGTAAGATCGAGATTATCGAATTGAATGGGTTTAAATTGAGGCTTTCTGGCCATAACCCTGCAATACTGGTTGTTCATGATGACCGCTTTGGTGCAATTGCCAATGTTTCAAACATTTTAGCTAAGCATCAAATTAATATTGGCCAGATGGAAGTGTCCCGCAAAGAGAAAGGGAAGATGGCTTTGATGACCATAGAAGTGGATCATAATCTAGAAGACCTTGTCATCGATGAAATTGCAGCACTCCCTAACATTACACAAGTGGCAAGGATTGTCGATTAATAGGGCAATCGTTTCCACTTAGGAAGGAGAAGATAATATGTTTCGAAATGTAGCGGAATTAGTAGAATTAGCAGAATCAAAGCAGAAAAAAATATCAACTCTCATGATTGAACAGGAAATGGAAGTAACGGGTAAAAGCCGTGATCAAATTATCGATCAAATGGGAGTTAACTTGGATGTGATGGAACAGGCTGTTGAAAAGGGACTGCAAGGTGTACGTTCTGTTTCAGGCCTTACAGGTGGAGATGCAGTTCTTCTTCAGAATTACATTAAATCTGGAAATGCTTTATCAGGTGAACTGTTGTTGGATGCGGTCAGCAAAGCTGTGGCAACAAACGAAGTGAACGCAGCTATGGGGACTATCTGTGCAACACCCACTGCAGGTTCTGCTGGTGTGGTACCTGGCACCCTTTTTGCTTTGCAAAATAAATTAAAACCGAATCGGGAACAGAAAATTGAGTTTTTATTTACAGCAGGTGCGTTTGGTTTTGTTGTAGCGAATAACGCATCCATCTCTGGAGCGGCAGGAGGCTGTCAGGCGGAAGTCGGCTCGGCTTCGGGTATGGCGGCTGCAGCTATCGTTGAATTGGCGGGAGGGACGCCAGCACAAAGTGCAGAAGCGATGGCAATTACTCTAAAGAATATGCTTGGTCTTGTGTGCGACCCGGTTGCTGGGCTCGTGGAAGTACCGTGTGTGAAGCGAAATGCAATGGGTGCAGCAAATGCAATGGTTGCCGCTGATATGGCGTTAGCAGGGATTACAAGCCGGATACCGTGTGATGAAGTCATCGATGCGATGTACAAAATCGGACAAACGATGCCGTCAGCTCTGAGAGAAACAGCACAAGGAGGTTTAGCGGCTACACCGACTGGACGGGAGTTGGAAGCAAAGATCTTTGGCTTGCCGCTAAATAAAAAGTGAACGTTGCTTTACAGGAACCCATAACAGCAGTTAAAGGTATTGGGGGTGAAACGGCTGCGGCCTTGCAGGAAATGGAGATCCATACCGTCGTAGATCTCCTTGAACATCTTCCCTATCGCTATGAAGATTACCGATTGAGAGATTTAGAAACGGTTGAACATGATGAGAGGGTTACTGTAGAAGGGAAGATTCATACGGTCCCGACTTTAGGTTACTTTGGGAAGAAAAAATCCAGACTGACGATCAAATTACTTACAGGCAGATATTTGATAAATGTCATTTTTTTTAATCAACCTTATCTGAAACCGAAGCTTACGATTGGCGAAACCGTCACGGTGACTGGAAAGTGGGACCGACATCGCCAAACCATTACTGGTTCCGAATGTCATGTCGGGGACCATAGTCGGGAAAAAGAGTTCGAACCCGTGTATTCAGTAAAAGGAACTATTACTGTAAAAGGGATGCGTCGCTTTATCGCCAATGCTTTTTCTCAATATGGGGCCATGATTGAAGAAAATTTGCCACCACAACTGTTGGCCACATACAAACTGATGCCGCGTAAAGAAGCTCTTCGCATGATGCATTTTCCTATATCGGCGAATGATGTCAAACAGGCCCGACGCCGTTTTGTGTATGAAGAATTTTTATTCTTTCAATTGAAAATGCAGGCGCTTCGTAAAATACAGCGTGAGCAGTCAAAAGGAACTGGCCAGGACATTGAGGGAGAGCAAGTGAATACATTCATAAAAACCCTACCTTTTCCTTTAACAAACGCTCAAAATAGGGTCGTCGAAGAAATTTTAAATGACATGAAATCTCCTTACCGGATGAACCGTTTGCTTCAAGGGGATGTTGGGTCAGGAAAAACGGTGGTTGCCGCGGTTTGCCTAAATGCAACGATTTCAGCTGGTTTCCAAGGCGCACTTATGGTCCCAACTGAAATTTTGGCTGAGCAGCACACTCAATCATTGAAGGCAATGCTAGAACCCATCGGAGTAAAGGTAGCCTTGTTGACGAGTTCGGTGAAAGGCAAGAAGCGCAGAGAACTATTACAGAATCTTGAATCAGGGGAACTAGACCTTTTGATAGGAACCCATGCATTAATCCAGGATGAAGTGAATTTTAGGAATCTCGGTCTTGTCATAACCGATGAACAACATCGTTTCGGGGTGGAGCAGCGTCGTATCCTTCGTGAAAAAGGCGAAAATCCAGATGTTCTATTTATGACGGCAACACCAATTCCGCGTACGCTTGCGATTACTGTGTTTGGAGAGATGGACGCTTCGACCATTGACGAAATGCCTGCTGGACGCAAAGCTATTGAAACGTATTGGGCGAAGCACCAAATGCTTGATCGGATTTTAACTTTTGTGGAAAAGGAACTTAAGCAGGGTAGACAGGCATACGTCATTTGTCCTTTAATTGAGGAGTCGGAAAAGCTTGATTCTTTACAAAATGTTCTTGATGTTCATGCAATGATGACACAGTACTTTGCGAACCGTTATAAAGTAGGGCTTATGCATGGGCGTTTGCCAGCGGATGAAAAAGACGAAGTAATGCAGCAATTTAGTTCCAATGAAGTGCAAATTCTTGTCTCGACAACGGTTGTCGAAGTTGGCGTAAATGTCCCGAATGCAACGGTGATGGTCATTTATGATGCTGAACGCTTTGGTCTATCCCAGCTCCATCAGTTGCGAGGGCGAGTAGGRCGGGGAAGTGATCAGTCTTTTTGCATTCTTCTGGCTGATCCTAAGACAGAAGTCGGCAAAGAACGAATGAAAATCATGACAGAGACAAATGATGGCTTTGTCCTATCAGAGAAAGATTTAGAACTTAGAGGCCCCGGGGACTTTTTCGGCAAAAAACAAAGCGGGCTTCCTGAGTTCAAAGTAGCCGACATGGTCCACGATTACCGGACCCTAGAAGTTGCTAGGACAGATGCCGCAAAATTGATTGCCTCCCAAAGCTTTTGGCATTCACCAGAATATGCACCTCTAAGGGCTTATTTAGAGAGAACAGGCGTATTAACTGGAGAAAAGCTGGATTAATGAATAATAAAGAAATCCATTAACAGATTGCGAGAATTTCTACAATATCTTGCAATCTGTTTTTAAAATATATATACTACTATTAGTACCTAGTCATAATACTACGGATGGTGACCTTCAAATGCGAAGAAACAAGAAGGAACGCCAGCAATTATTAATCGATACGATTAAACAGAATCCTTTTGTAACGGATGAGGAGCTGGCTGAAAAGTATTCGGTGAGCGTCCAAACAATTAGGCTCGACCGTCTTGAATTATCGATACCGGAGCTTCGAGAACGTATTAAAAACGTGGCCGAGAAAAAATTCAGTGACGAAATTAGAGCTTTGCCTTTGGATGAAATCATCGGGGAAGTAATTGATCTTAATTTAGATGAAAATGCAATTTCTATTTTAGATATAAAAAAAGAGCATGTCTTTAAGCGGAATGGAATTGCAAGGGGACATCACCTTTTTGCCCAAGCAAATTCTTTAGCTGTCGCGGTTATCAATGATGAACTGGCATTAACAGCGAAAGCATCCATTTTATTTACTCGTTCTGTTAAAGAAAATGAAAGAGTGGTAGCTAAAGCGAAAGTTAAAAACGTGGACCACACTACAGATCGTTCCGTGGTGGAAGTCAGAAGCTACGTGGGAAATGAACTGGTTTTTAAAGG
>NZ_JBFUIB010000325.1:0-4223 GCF_056402095.1 Peribacillus sp. P4_C12 | reverse complement strand
GCATCAGATGACATGATTTTGTTAATGGCAGCAGTAGTAGGATTTGGCGAAACAGGAAGAACGCTTTCTCCCATTAACGCATTTGCAAATGAAGATTTGCCTGCACTAAATGCACCGAATAGCGCAACCGTGAAAGTCTGCTTTTCTAGTCGGTTTGCCTTATCTGTTAATTCTTTATAAAGTGATTGAAAACCTTTCAAAGGTTGAATTAGTTTGGCTGCCTGCTGTAAATTTGATGCAGTCTCCATTAACTTTTCCTTCCCACGTAAATCTATCGTATTAGATAATGGAACGCCTACAGTTGATTCTGCTACCTTTGTTTCGATTTCAAGATCCGCCGCATGTAGTTCGTTTGCCTGCTTAGCCCTATTGTCATCATTCGTGTTCATAATTTTGACTGTAATATTTTTTTCTTCTTCATCCCATTCAGTCAAAAGTGTCTCGACATAACGCTCATCCATTAGCGATACCGTTTGATTAGCAATACCCTCTAATTGTTCTGTTTGGGACTCGATTTCTGCATTCATCGCTGCGGTAACTTTGAGGGCTTCCGCAAATTCAGCAAAACCTTCAAGTTCATTATCGATGGATATCGTCTGTTGCTCCACTATACCCTGCATGACAGCAATCATGCTGTGCAAAAATTCTTCAGCTTCATCACGTGCCTTTTTTTTGATAGAAGAGGCCAAATCATTTGTATAGTTTAAAACGTATTCACCTGTAATATTGACTTGGGGCTTTAAAGAATTTTTTATRTAAGCTTCTGTCACCTCGATGTGTAGGGCCTGAGCTTTACTTTCAAGCGTTGGGTCATGGACTTCAGCTTCAGTAAGGGTTTTAACCGCTAACTCTTTAAGATGCCATTCAAGCTGGGTTTTGACCTTCTCTTGTAAATCTGCCAAGAATACGTTAAGACGCTCCTCGCGCTCGGCCTCCGTTTTTTTCTTGGCAAATAATAGCCCCATTTTAAAATCGGGCTGTGCTGATTCCAAGAATGATTTACCTAGGTCCCGTGTAGCCGCCGGCATGATGTAAGCACTTTTCAAAATGGTTTCTAAATCTTTGGCAAATTGCACCTTTACATTCTCTAAACGTTCTGTTAATGATTTTTTTCCCTTTATAAGGCTGTCCACTTTATTTGTTAGGTCGATTCGCTCTTCATATGGAAGTTCTGATAAAACTTCAAATTCACTGGCATGATCCTCTTCATACTGTTCCTTCAGCCAAATAAGGTGTCTTTCGATTAGGGCCTTTGCCGATTGCATTATGGCATCTTTCCCATCATTTTGACCTTTCTCTGCCATTTCATATATAAATTGACGAACGGTTTCGATTTCATTCTCGCTATTGTTCAAGTCTCTGACTGATGTATAAAATATTCCATCAGGGTATACATTCCAGTTTGCAAATGCTTCAGAAACAGATAATTTAAAATCTTGGAAGCTGAGCTCATTTTCATCATGTTTATCAATCATATTGATAATTAAATATGTTGGTTTTTCCGCTTCTAACAATTCTTTAGTAAAAAGAAAGTTCACTTCTGATTGAACATGATTATAATCCATAACATAGAAGACTACATCAGCAAGATGCAAGGCCGATTCAGTAGAAACTCTATGTGCATCATCTGTCGAATCAATCCCTGGCGTATCCATGATGGCACATGACTCTGGCAGTGAAAACTGATTGGAGCTTATTGTTATTGCCGATACTGAATCACCATCTTTAGCAAATTCCTTTACCTCTTTAAAATCATAAGGTGCGGGAAATACAACCGGTGCCTGATGATGATAAAAGACTTTGGCATAGTCCTCCCCTTTTTGAACCTTAACCGTATTGGCACTCGTTGGAATCGGACTTGAAGGCAATACTTGATCATCTAGGAAGAAGTTGATCATGCTTGATTTCCCCGCTGAAAAATGCCCGCAAAAAGCAATGATAAATTCCTCATTTTTTACTTTCATGATTAGCTGTTTCAGTTTATCAGCATTGCTTGTATCTCCTGCTGATTGAAATTTCTCATACATGGCAGTCAAAATCCCCAATTTAGACTGTTGCTTTAACGTTTCTTGAATCATGAATCCATACCCCTTAATCTATCGTCATTTTAATAATCTTATTGTAAACGATTTCGATTGTTATTCATACCGAAAGCTTTTAGTTTTACTATATGAATTCTTACAAAACGTGTTCAGAAAACAAAAAAATCCACCGATTGGTGGGTTCCACTTTGTTTGTTTACAACTTCGTAATTACTTTCTGATTGCATAAAAAAACCAGGTAATTTACCTGGTTGTAGGAGATGGGTTATATGTAGCTCGGTTTTCAATTGTTGACTCCGTATAAGCTTTTACTGCCTTTGCCGGTTTTTGAATATTACTTAATACATGTTTCATCACAAAACTATATGTAGCGATTGTCAATAAAATGAATAACCAGACCATTACGAACACCATCCTCTTTTATATTGGGTAGCTTTTAAGTTTCAAAAATATTTATCAGTAAGTGAATGAGAATAATTTTCATCTTCAATTAGAATCTTATCACGAACGATAATCATTTTCAATAAGAAAAATGAAACTTTTATTATTTTTGCTTAAAAACTGTAGAATATTCTGTGTGTGTTTTTAAAGCCTTCTCTTCCAAGGGGATTCTCACCGCCATCATCCAGGCGTTCAACAAACTAAAAATAATAGCTGTATAATAAGCATTGAATAATAAGGAAATGACGATAATCTCCGTTGCTACAATGAGATAGTTAGGATGTTTGAAGTATTTATAAGGGCCTTTAACTACAACTTCGGCATTTGGCACCACTATGATTTTCGTATTCCAATGTTTTCCTAGTGAACTGATTACCCAAACCCTGCCTGACTGAGCAATGAGAAAAAGAGTCAACCAGATCGGCCAAAGCGTAGCAATTTTCCTTTCATAGACCATTACCTCGATAGTGAGTACAATAAAAAAACTCAGGTGCATCAGAACCATCCACCTATAATGGGACTCACCGAACTCAACAGCCCCCTCCATTTTCAACTGCTTTTCGTTTTGTTTTGCAATATATAATTCAACAAGACGCTGAATAGCAATCAGCGCAATAAAAATGGTGAAAATCATCATTTCCACCTCATTAACACTAGTTCTGAAGAAAACCCTGGCCCCAATGCAGCTGCCAAGCCATATTCACCTATATTCCCGCCACGAATCATGAATCTTTCTAGTACATACAAAATCGTAGCCGAAGACATATTTCCGAACTCCCTCAATATACCCATTGACTCTGCTGTCATGCTTTCATTAAATCCCAGAGCTTCGTGATAGGCATCGATTACTTTTTTTCCGCCTGGATGCGCTATAAAATCTTTCACATCCCCCAGCATCAATCCATTCTCCACTAAAAAAGATTCCACGTTAGGTTTAAGCCAATCTTTGATAATGGTTGGAATATCTTTTGAAAAAACCACGTACAACCCTTGATCTTTAACTTCCCACCCCATTACATCCAACGAATTTGGCATAAGCGTTGATTGTGAATCTAAAAATTTTAAATGCTGATCTTTTTTCGAGAACTTTTCAGCTGACACTTCATCACCACAAATTAAAACGCAGCTAATTCCATCAGAAAATAAGGATGTTCCAATTAAATTGCTCTTGGAAATATCGTTTCTTTGAAAGGTTAAGCTACACAATTCCACACTTAATACTATGACCTTTGCTTTCGGATATGCTTTACAATATTCAAAAGCACGCGTTAGCCCACTCGCTCCCCCCGCACACCCTAGCCCCCATATGGGAATTCTTTTTGTATGTGGGTTAAAAGGAAGTTCATTCATTATTCTTGCATCAATGGTAGGAGTAGCCATCCCTGTACTTGATATATAAAAGAAGGCATCAAGCTCACTTGGCTGCAGTTTATCTTTTAAAAATTCAGTGTTAGCTAAACATTTTTCAATTGCTTCTTTACCAAACTCGACTGCTTGTTTAATATATATATCATTCTTTTCCGCAAACGTATGTTCCTCTCTGAACCAATCAAGATCATTTGAAAAATAACGATTTTCGACTTGGCCATTTTTAAATGCCCGCAATAATCGTTCAATATTCTTAAAAGAGGAACCAAAGATTTCCCTGGAAAATTCCATGATCTTTTCCTGTGAAAGTAAATAAGGAAGTTTTATATGAGATGCGGATAATAAATATGGCATGAACCCACCCCTTAATAT
>NZ_JBFUIB010000324.1:0-4224 GCF_056402095.1 Peribacillus sp. P4_C12 | reverse complement strand
GTAAAGAGATACACCAATGAATAAAAGCCTCCCTCCGTCCAAAGGCCAAATTGGCAGCAAATTAAAAACCAACAACATAAGATTCATATATAAGAAAGGCTGATACAGCTCATAGGAAATAAAGGAAAGGGAATAGAGCAAAAAAGCCGCTCCGATGAGCCAAACATGTTGAAGCGGACCGGCAAGCACGACGGCCAAATCCTCCTTCAAACTTTTATTTCCATACTCCTCAGTCTCTACCGCCCCTCCAAAAGGAAGCAGATGGATTGACTTAATCCGCCATTTAAAGTGCTGAGCACAGATTGCATGCCCCATCTCATGAATAAAAACGATGAGTAACAACATCATCATTTCAACGAAATGGGCCGTAAGGATGGCGATTCCAATGACGAACCACAGTGTCGGATGTACTCTGATTTTAAATAGTAATTTTCCATACTCACTCAAAGGATATCACCTTTTTAGGATCGATGAAGGCGTCATTTTCTTTTATTGCTAAATAAAACCTGCCCTTGGAACCGTCTTCACTTACTGTAACCTGTCCGACTTCGTTCCCTTTCTTAACAAACTCATAAAGTTTCACATTAATCTTTTCTAGTTGCCCATACCAGGATTCACTTTTGTTAGCATGCTGAATAACAACCGTCTTTCCAATCCCCTCCTTTTCACCGGCAAAAATGACCACTCCTTCATTGATCGATTCAACCTTAGATCCTTTGCTTGTTTCCAATATGATTCCCTCGCCGTTTGTCTCAAAGGTTTGGGTAATTTTCGCAGAGGCAGGCCTCGCATAGCCTTCACCCGAATCGACTGTTTCTGTCTCAGATTTATTCGGTAAAAAAGCGATAGGCTTGCCAAACTCACTTTCATACCAATTGGAAATTGAAGCAAACTGAAACTCCTGGTTCATGTTTTCCGTGACAAAACTCCTTGCAGAATCCAGCCGCGTTGAAGGATGCTTAAACATCACCGCAATAATAAGAAATAGACATACACTGGCCAAGATTTTAAAAAAGAAATATTCTTTCTTAAAGAGCGGATGATCTTTCTCGGAATACCCGTTAAATGAATCAAAACCATACGGTTCCTCATTATTGATCTCCGTCCAACTACCATTTCCTGCTGGTTTATCATTAAACTTCCGTCTCTTGGCGATACGATTGCGGATATCTTTCCTGCGATCATCCATTCTAAATCCACCCCCTGCTCATGTAATGCGCTATATTACAACGTATGAGCTACTTGTCCAGACTATGACGGAGAAAAGATTTTCTTTCTAAACACCTCTGAATTTTTCTTTCTAAAATAAATTTTGGAACAACAATTTAATTGAAAACCATGAGTTTTGATGTATTTTATGCTTTGATTTAGAAAATGAAATCATTGAGAAAAAAAATCCAATTGATATTGTTCTTCTTAATTTGTTATAATGAAGTTGTTTTAACATTATTGAGGGGGAACATTTTTTTATGTCAATCGAAATAGGCAGCAAAGTACAAGGTAAAGTAACAGGTATCACTAATTTTGGAGCATTCGTAGAATTACCAGGAGGCTCAACAGGTCTTGTGCATATCAGTGAGGTAGCGGATAGCTATGTAAAAGACGTTAATGACCATCTTAAAGTAGGCGACCAAATTGAAGTAAAAGTGATTAGTGAGAAAGACGGAAAAACTGCCTTGTCCATCAAAAAGGCTATAGATAAACCCGAAGGGCAAACCTCTTCTTATACTAAACGCCCACCACGCCAAGGGGATAGCCGTTCAAAAGACTTTCGTTCAAAAGGTAATTTCCAACCAAAGGAAAATTTCGAAGATAAAATGGTTCGCTTTTTAAAGACTAGTGAAGAAAATTTATCTACTCTTAAACGTAGCACCGAATCAAAACGTGGCGGTAGAGGCGGAAGACGCGGATAACCTGTCACATTTATTAATACTTAATCAACAGATAAAAAAGGCAAGCCAAGATAGATGGCTTGCCTTTTTTATATAATTCTAACTCTCCAGCCTTATAGCTGCGATAGGATAAAAGAAAAAAAGCGAGGGCATTGAATGCACTCACTTCATAATTTATGATTCAAATTTACCGCACGCTAAAGAATTTTTTCAATTTTGACATAAAACCTTTTGGTTCGACGCCAATCGGAGTCAAGGGCACAGATTCACCAAGAATCCTTCGGGCAATGTTCCTATAGGCAAGCGAGACTCTATTGTCCGGATTATAGGCAATGGGTTCCTTTTTATTAGCTGCTACAATGACCTGGTCATCATCAGGAATGACGCCGATCAAATCAATTTTAAGAAAATCGGTTACTCCATCGATATCCATTTCCTCATCTTCATGAAGTAAATGGCCGCGTATCCGGTTGATAATCAATTGAGGCGGTTCAATCTGCTCTTCTTTTTCGAGCAGACCAATAATACGGTCCGCATCCCTGACAGCCGGTCTTTCGGCAGTCGTCACGATAATTGCTTTGTCAGCACCAGCTATGGCATTCCTAAAGCCCTGCTCAATACCTGCAGGACAGTCAATTAGGATATAATCATAGTCGGGTTTCATATCACTAATGAGTTTCCTCATCTGCTCTTCGTTTACCGCTGATTTATCACTATTTTGTGGAGCCGGAAGCAAATAAAGCAGATCCTCGAAATGCTTATCTTTAATAAGCGCTTGATGTATTTTGCAGCGCCCTTCGACCACATCGACCAAATCGTAGATGATTCGATTTTCCAATCCCATAATCACATCTAAGTTCCGAAGACCAATATCCGTATCAATCAAACAAACCTTTTTACCTAGAAGAGCTAACGATGTTCCTAAGTTGGCGGAGGTGGTTGTTTTTCCGACACCACCTTTACCAGATGTAATAACTATTGCCTCTCCCACGATTAGAGACCCCCTTCTAATCTATTTAAATTAGGTCTATATTTCTTTAAAACTTGCAGCTTTTCTATTATTATATTTTCTTCTTCGTCCATGAAGGCACATTCCAAGTCATGCCCCCATTTCGTATATTGGTCAGGAGATAAATTCACTTGTCCAGCAATACGCAACTGAGCGGGTTTCATAACAGAGGCTGCAATAATAGCCTCATTATTCCCCTTATATCCGGCATGGGCTATCCCTTTTAACTGTCCCATAATATATATGTTACCACCCGCACGTACCGTTCCGTCCGGATTAACATCTCCAATTAGCAGTAGATCGCCGGGAACTTCAAACACCTGTCCCGATCTTATCACCTTGGTAACAGTTGTCACTTGGTTTTCATCTTTCCAGCGTTTCGCTTCATCCTTTGTCAGGACATTCGAAAGCATCTCGTCAACGAAAAGTTTCTTCTTTTTATGGATAACCTCTTTAATCTTTTCCACTTGTTCATCATCTAGATAGCGGTTCCCTGTATGTACTTTTACGGAAATAGACGGGTCATTTTCTTGAAACTGATAGTTTGCCGAAAGCTTCGCTTCTAACTCTTTCAATAATTCGGAAAATGAGCAAGAATCATCGAGATGAAGCATAAACCCGTCTTTTGTTCCCTTAATCATAACATTTTGCTGAATTCTTTTATTCATGACGTTTGTTTCACCTCAATGAAATATAATTCGACATAGGAAAACAAATTTCCTTTTTCTACTTACATGGAAAAGTGAAAATACATTTTTAACCTACTATTAGAACACAGAAACGTTATTCTAATTCTCCTTGCAAATCAAGCATTTCGATAATTCTCTTTAATGGATAGCAACTAATAATAATAAATACGAGGTTCAATAATAATGTCGGGACGAATCTCCGGTCCATATATTCCGCAAATCCCATATCTGCAAAAGATAGGATGATATTCATTTGAAAAATAACGACCTCTAAAACTGCCGTAAACAAGAGAGCCACAAGGCAGGAAATAAGTATATTATTTTGCAAGATTTTCATGCATTTTGAAATCAAATACGCAAGAAAAGGGATAAGTAACATGTAAACCCCTAAAATTTCTGTATATACGGCATCATATGTTAACCCAAGAATTGCTCCATAAAGCATCCCTATTTTTCTAGATCCGAACATAGTCAGAAAAAAAACAAAAATCATAATAAACCGAGGAACTAGGATTTTATCAGCGCCAAATACATCACTTGCAAATAACTGGGCAAAGATGCTTTCAAAAACAAAAAAAAGCAAGGCTATAAAAGAAAGGATGAAATGTTTCACTTAACTTCATCCTCCCCATCC
>NZ_JBFUIB010000323.1:0-4239 GCF_056402095.1 Peribacillus sp. P4_C12 | reverse complement strand
TAATATACGTTAATGTCCTCGATTTTTAACATTATGAAACCTCCTCGCCAAGATAGGCCTCGATGACTTTTGGATTGTTACGAATTTCTTCTGGCTTTCCTTGAGCGATTAGCTGTCCGTGATCGAGTACGTATATGCGTTCGCAAACACCCATGACAAGCGGCATATCATGTTCAATCAATAAAACGGTCAGGTCAAATTTTTCACGGATGAGGGCAATCAAGTTCATTAGTTCATGCGTTTCCTGCGGGTTCATCCCGGCTGCCGGTTCATCTAGTAAAAGCAGTTTCGGATTTGCGGCAAGCGCACGGGCTATTTCCAAGCGTCGCTGTTTACCATATGGCAGGTTTTTTGCCTTTTCATCCTTGTATTGATCCAGGTTAAAAATTTTCAAGAACTCAATGGCCTTATCATCCATCTCCTTTTCCCCTTTAAAATGGATAGGCAAACGGAAGATCGAACTTAAAATACTATGTTTCGAAAGAGAATGATAGGCAACTTTTACATTATCAATCACTGAAAGTTCACTGAACAAACGAATGTTTTGGAATGTACGACTGATCCCTTTTTGTGTGATTTTATATGGTGGCAGTTTTCTTAAGTTCTCACCTTCTAAAGAAATCGTGCCCTCTGTAGGGACGTAAACTCCTGTCAGCAAGTTAAAGAAAGTTGTTTTTCCAGCGCCGTTCGGCCCAATCAAGCCAATTAGTTCTCCTGGATATAACTCGACGTTAACATCAGAAACGGCTTTAAGCCCGCCGAACTGGATGCCGACCGAATCGACTTTAAGCAGCGGTGTTTTTGTTTTCATGGCTGCTGCCTCCTTTACGTTTGAACATAGATGTTATTTCTTTTGTGCCCATTAAACCTTGTGGACGATAGATCATCATCACGATAAGCACCAGGCTGTAGATGATCATTCGTGTTTCCGGGTAATCTTGCAGGAAAGTCGTAACAACCGTTAGTAATATTGCGGCCAATACGGCACCGGAAAGACTTCCAAGACCACCAAGTACTACTAAAATCAAAATATCAAATGATTTCAAGAATCCGAAGTTCGATGGCTGGATAATATAGAAGTTATGCGCGTATAACCCTCCAGCAATCCCTGCAAAAAAAGCACCAATCGCAAACGCGACAACTTTGTAATACGTCGTATTAATTCCCATCGAATCTGCAGCCGTTTCGTCCTCGCGGATCGAAATGCAGGCTCTTCCGTGGGTTGAGCTTGTAAAGTTTCGGATAACGATGATCGTAACGAGAACGGCAGCAAACACCCATGGCCAAGTAGTGAAATGGGAAACCTGCATGCCACTCGCCCCTCCAACATAATCAATATTCAAAAGAATAATCCGGACGATTTCCCCAAAACCGAGGGTCGCAATCGCCAAGTAGTCTCCTTTAAGACGTAAACTTGGGATTCCGATGATCAAACCGGCCACCGCTGCCACCAAACCGCCAACTATCAATGCCACAACAAACGGCATTTCTAACTTCATGGTCATTATTGCTGAAGCATAGGCACCAACTGCCAGGAATCCAGCATGTCCGATGGAAAACTGTCCGGTCACCCCGATGATTAAGTGTAAGCTTGCTGCTAGGATAATATTAATCCCGATGAACATGAGCGTATTTTGATAAAAAGGATTTAGCGATCCGCCGCCGATTAAAACTTGAATCACGGCGAAAAAGATCAGTGATAGCGAAATCGAGAGCCAAAAACCTTTTGCTCGCTTAAATGTAGTCATTGCTTTGTCTCCCCTATACTTTTTCTTTTTTGTTTTTACCGAATAAGCCTTGTGGCATGAAAATCAAGATAAGAATCAGTACGATAAAGGCTACAGCATCACGCCATAATGAGTAACCGGCGGCACTGACCAATGCCTCGATGACACCAAGCAGTAAACCTCCAACCATCGCGCCCGGTATAATCCCGATTCCTCCAAGTACGGCAGCAACAAATGCCTTCAAACCTGGCAGTACACCCATAAGCGGCTCAATTTTAATATAATAAATACCGAAAATAACACCTGCTGCTCCAGCTAAAGCGGAACCGATTGCAAATGTAGCCGAAATTGTGTTATTAACATTTATTCCCATCAACTTAGCCGCATCCGCGTCAAAAGAAACGGCACGCATGGCTTTTCCTATTTTTGTTTTATGAACGATGATTTGTAAAATGATCATTAAAACTACAGCTACACCGAAAATTAAAACCGATTGACTGTTGATAGAAACTCCAAAGATATTAAATTTGTCTGTTGGCAATACATCACTTGGATAAGCCTCTGGCTGTGCACCACGAACGTAGATGAATCCATATTCGATTAAAAGCGAAACCCCTATAGCTGTGATAAGTGCGGCAATACGCGTTGCGTTCCTCAACGGCTTGTACGCAATCCGCTCGATTAATACCCCAAAGAGAGCGCAGACTGTCATCGAGATTAATAGAGCAGGTACGAATGATAGATCCAGAACCGTTATTGAGTAAAAACCAACGAATGACCCAACCATGAAAACATCACCATGGGCAAAGTTAATTAATTTAACAATCCCGTAAACCATCGTATAACCGAGAGCGATAAGGGCATAAATACTTCCTAGTGAAACCCCGTTAATTAGCTGTTGTATCAATTCCATGTTCGACTCTCCTTGAAAAATCTAATTTTATAATATGGCAAGTTCAGACTCTCGTTTCCACTCAAAATGGAAGTTCCATAAGCCTATATATACTAGAAAAATGAGAATTCGCCAGCACCTTCTATTGTAAGAAAGGCCGGCGAAAGGATTAAAACTTTTACTCTATCATTCAGGATTGATTTTTGTGTTAAATACTTGTTTCCCATCTTTAAACTCAAGAATGGTAGCAGATTTGATTGGATTGTGTTTTTCATCCAATGTGAATGTCCCAGTTACAAGTTCAAGGTCTTTTGTCTTCTCAAGGGCATCCTTAATTTTTTCTGAATCTGTCGAGCCTGCCCGTTTAATAGCATCTGCAAGGTAGTATCCTGTGTCGTATCCTAAAGCATTAAAAGCATCAGGAGATTTATCTTTGTATTTCGCTTTAAATGCTGACACAAAATTCTGAATTTTCTCATCGGGATCACCTGAAGAATAATGGTTCGTGATGAATGTGTTATTTAGCGCTTTTTCACCGGCAATTTCTACTAGTTTAGGAGAGTCCCATCCGTCACCGCCCATAAATGGTACGTCAAGTCCAGTTTCACGAGCCTGTTTCACAATCAGACCAGCTTCTTCATAATAACCAGGTAGGAAAATAAAATCCGGTTTTGCTGATTTCAAACGAGTCAATGTAGAACGGAAATCAGTATCCTTCGCGATGTAAGCTTCTTCTGCAACGATTTTCCCGCCATTTGCAATGAATTGTTCTTTAAAGGCTGCCGCTAATCCTTTTGAATAATCACTTGCGCTATCAATATAGATGGCAGCACTTTTTGCTTTGACTTCACTAGTTGCAAAATTCGCAGCAACTGTACCTTGGAACGGATCGATGAAGCTTGTTCTGAAAATATAATCGTTCAATTTATCATCTTTGTATGTGATTTCCGGGCTTGTCCCAGAAGGGCTGATAACTGGAACTTTATTATCTTGTGCAATCTGTACTTGTGCAATCGTGTTCGTACTTGTAGCTGCACCAACAATTGCTGTAACCTGATCTTGTGAAGTCAGCTTGATAGCACCGCTTGTTGCTTCAGACGCTTCAGATTTATTATCAACTTTTATAAGTTTGATTTTTTTACCGTCAATTCCTTCTTTGTTAATCTCTGCAGTCGCAAGCTCTAGACCTTCCGCAATCGATTGACCATATGAAGCTACACCACCTGATAATTCAAGGTTGRCCCCGATCTTGATTGTTTCTCCATCCCCACTTGATTTCTCTGATGAACCAGAGCCGCCGGAACAACCTGCTAAAACGCCTGCTGCAAGTGTTAAAGAAAGGAATGCACCTGCTAATTTTTTCTTTTTCATAATTAACCCCTCCATTTTGTAATCATAGCTCTGATGCATGAATATTTATTCAAAACGCCCCAGAAAAAATTGATTAGATTAAATGTTTATAATTAAATAAATATTTCGAAAATTAGTTTACCGCATAAATTTCATTCCGTCTATACAATAATTGAATGAATATTTTGCTAAATGGTATATTTTTCACAGAGGCTACTCACTGTTTCTATTTTTATATATTTTAATTATTGTGAAAATAGCCTGTATTAT
>NZ_JBFUIB010000322.1:0-4285 GCF_056402095.1 Peribacillus sp. P4_C12 | reverse complement strand
GGAGATTCAGCGGGCCTATCAGACCAAGAAAATTCCGAATTGAATGCAGGTTTTCCGAATTCCATCAACGTTTTCCTGCAAAGTCTTCAATACATATCTTTTGCAGCCCTTACCGGAATCCTTTTTTTCCAATTATCGTTAATGAAGGATTCTCGCCTTTTTGAAGCCAGCAGAAGAGCCCGTCTATACCTTTGGCTTTCATATGCAGGTTTAGCATTTTCCATCTTCTTCAGTCTGCCTTTAAAGGTGACGATTGACGCTGGCGTAGGTTGGACTGATGCATTTAATGTGAGTTATATAAAAGAAGTATTGAATGCTACAAACTTTGGAGCCATCTGGATCGTTGAAATTCTAATATTGCTCCTTCTATTTTTAGTGATTTATTTCATGCTGGAGAACTCCCTGAATAAATCACTACCCTTCCTTTCTTTCATCATAATAGCCAGCTTGATGGTTTGTAAGGCTTCAATTGGACATACGGCAGCTGTTCCTAATCAGGTTCTTGCCGTTTTGATGGATTTCCTCCATTTATTGTCCATGGCTTTATGGTTGGGCGGCCTTATGGCCTTATTGGTGATATTGCCTGGGCTTGCTGATCGGCAGACAGAAGATAAGAAAACATTTTACTGGTCAATCATTCAAAGGTTTTCCAGATGGGCATTTCTGTTTGTAATCATACTGATCGTTAGCGGGATATATAGCAGCTTACAGCATGTACCGACTATCCATTCATTGTTAAAAACAACATATGGACAATTGTTACTTGCGAAAGTTGGTCTCATGTTAGTCATGATCGTTTTAGGAGCATTTCATTTTTTCAGGGGGAAAAAGAAAGAAAAAAAACTTGGTTATAGTGTGGGAATAGAGTTTGGTGTAGGAATCGTCGTTCTCCTTGTAGCCGCTCTATTAACAAATGTCCAAACGGCCATGTCTTCTCCAGGACCAATTGAGAAAACTTTGATGACTGCAGAAAATAATGAGGTTACTTTAATGGTAACTCCCAATGAAGTCGGTGATAACCGAATCCAAGTAAACATATCCAATGATGAAGGCATGCCTTATACCGAAATTGAACAGCTTACAATCATAATGGAGCCTGTAGATACCGACGGAGGAGAAATAAAGCTTCAACTTCAGGGAGAAAATACAGGTACGTTTACATCCAAGTCGATTCTAACCATGTCAGGAAAGTGGAAGATTCAGGTCCATGGATTAACTGAAGATCTAGATTCAATTGATGCTGATTTTACAATATTAGTTGGAAATTCATAACAGAAGGGATTTATTCAAATGAAAAACATATCAAAGCTTCTTATCTCTACATTTGCTGCTCTATTCATTTTTTCCGGTTCAGCGAATGCACACGTTACCGTTAAGCCTAGTTCATCTGCACCTGAGGCTTGGGAAACTTATACACTAAAAGTACCCGTTGAAAAAGAAACTGCCACCACCAAGGTGACTTTAAAGATTCCGGAAGGCATTACTTTTGAAAGCTACCAGCCTGTACCAGGGTGGAAAGTAACAACTGAAGGTGACAAAGAAGGTCATGTAAAAACGGTAACATGGGAAGCGACCGATGAAGGAATTGCCGCTGGACAATTCCAGCAATTTTTATTCGTTGCCCAAAACCCTAAAGAAGAAACAAATGTAGCTTGGGATGCCTTTCAATATTATGAAGATGGTGAAATTGTTGAATGGAGTGGAGATGAAAGCTCCAACCTACCGCATTCTGTAACTGAAATTTCGGTAGCTTCCAAAGCTAATACAGGATCTGAGGGCCATAGCCATGCAGAAAAAAGTGATCACGCAGCTTCAAATTCAGCCGACAGTTCAAAGGATTCTACAAAAGCAGAAGATGATAACAATGAAACACTGATCATTACTCTTGCAGGGATATCTTTGATTCTCTCTATTGTAGCCCTTTTAGCAGCCATTAGGAAAAGTAAAAAATAATCTTTTAGGTGTCCCAAAGTTTCTTGGGACACCTTTTTTATTTTTAATATTCCATGACCACCGTTTTACTTGGTAACTGAAGATTTTCTGATTCTATGGTAATCTTAATGGATTTTTCAACTCTTTGTTCCGCTATTGTTAAGTTTAGTAGACCATTACCCTGGGCTCTTTTGCTTATTCCCAGATCTTCTGTACTTTTCACTAACTGTGCATATAATTCCGCTTCAGTTAGCTTACGGCCAAATTCCTTTTCAGCAATCACTTTCAAAAGAGCTGCCGCACCGCTTACATGAGGCGTTGCCATAGACGTTCCGCTCAGCCTAGCATATCTATTTCCTGGATACGTAGAGAGAATATCAACTCCTGGCGCTACCAGGTCAATTTCATCATTTGTATTTGAAAAATCCGCCAAATTTCTGCTTAAATCCACGGCTCCGACTTCCACTACCTCGGGATATGCCCCTGGGTAATCCAATTCATCCGTTTCATCACGCCCATCCCCACTGTTTCCAGCTGCACATACAACAAGGATATCTTTCTGAAGCGCTCTTTGAATAAGCTTATGTTCCGCCTCATCTGGAGGACCACCGAGGGAAAGTGAAATAACTGAAACCTTTTCTTCATTAGGCCCCTGCCAATTAATCGCATACTCTAAAGCTCCATTAATCCAATTTATATCGCCTTGTCCTTTTCCATTTAAGGCTTTCAACGCTAAAATACTTGCTTTCGGAGCCACTCCAACTACTCCAACTTTATTAAGGGCAGCCAAAACCGTACCGCTGACATGTGTTCCATGCCCGTTATCATCTTGATAATCCCCGGTATTGGTAAAATCCTTTCCACCAATAATACTTTCTTTGAGGTCTGGATGCTCTTTATCAATGCCTGTATCGATGACCGCAACGACCACGCCTTCACCATAATTGCTTTTTTCCCAAATTGCCGGGGCTTTCACAAGCTCTACACCCTCAGGAATTTTTTCTTTAACCGTGTCCATTACTTCAAGAACTTTGTAAGGTATTAATCTTTTTTCTTTTGTCATTTGATTACCCCTTCCTTCGTTCAATAAGTTAAACTGCCATCAGTGGGGGATCTTCTATCCCGTCTGGTTGCCGTCTACCGTTGAAAGAGATGAGATCAAAAAACTCTTCTCTCTTATATATACCAGATTTTTGAAAATAAAAAAGGAGTATTCGGAAAATTCCGTCTAAATTACTACTTTTTATTTCTTCTTCTTGTCATTATCTGGTACCCTTATTATAGAACAAACGTTCCCGTAATACTATAGTATTTTTTTTATTTATGAAATCATTCTATTTTTCCATGTTAGATTTCAAAAAAAAGAAGCGACTCCGAATCGAGTCAGCCTCCCTTAAATGAACTTAAGCTGCACCGCAGCATTTTTTGTATTTTTTCCCGCTACCACATGGACATGGCTCATTTCTTCCGATGACTGGTTCTGTATGAACATGAGGCATTTTAGCCGCTTTTGCACTCTCCATGATAATTTGTGTGCCTTTTTCCTTCATTTGCTGATAGCGCTTCTTAAACAGTTCCATTACGTCTTTACTGTACTTTAACGTGTCTTCAGCAATATCCATCGCCTTTTGCTTGGAAATATTATAATCCTCTAGGACGAATTGATTATCTCGGAATGAAACCCGAACTCCAAAATGCTGTCCGGCCTGACTGGTGGTCTTGCGCTCCTCCACGAATTCAAGGTACACTTCCTGGCAATCACATGTCTGATGCATGCAATAATAATCATATATCCAATACGTTTTATCTTCATACTTACTCTTTAAAGCAATTCCATCCTCAACGCCAAAAACATCCAAATATTTAATCGCTTTTCCATCTAGAATCTCAAATGGATCAATCGTTCTCATCTATAGACACATCCTAATTCATCAAAATTTATTCACCCTATGTATTGTACAACCTAAAACCTCAATCGTCACTTGAAACGAAGCATAAGAAAGCCAAAATCCTATATGGTAAAAACCTATTAAAGAAATCTTATCGAACAAAAAAAACAGCTGCCGCAGTGTGTTTATACTGATGCAACTGCTCCTATATTTACTTTCCATTAATTTTTCAATCGATCCAAGTAGTCAATTCATCAATCGGTGTTTTTTTAGCCGGTTTTGGCTCCATATCGGGATAACCCAAGTAAATGAATGCTAGTATTTCTCCTTTTGAGGATAAGTTGAAAAATTCCCGAACCTTCGTATTATAAGTGATTTTTCCAGTTCTCCATACTGCCCCAAGACCTAGAGAATGTGCGGCTAGAAGCATATTCTGAACGGCACTGTTCACTGCTGCATATTCT
>NZ_JBFUIB010000321.1:0-4297 GCF_056402095.1 Peribacillus sp. P4_C12 | reverse complement strand
TGATGTTGGAGCCAGGGGATATGCAGTTCGTCAATAATTATACGATTCTGCACTCACGTACTCAATACGAAGACTATGAAGAGCCGGAACGCAAACGTCATCTTTTAAGATTGTGGCTCACGATGCCAAATGGTCGGGAAATTTCCCCTGAATTCGCGATGTTTATTGATGAGAATACGGGTAAACCAGGTCGCGGCGGCGTACCGCAACGTAAAACAACATCTGGCGGTATTGTAGAAACCTTGAAGTGATTTTTAATAAAACGTTTCGTAAGAACGAGTGGGAACACCTTTTCAGAGCACAGAAAAAGGTGTTCCTTATATAGGGAAACGTGGGGAGATTTACATGACAAGCACTCCAAAATATTCTTGGATTATCTTATTATTTCTAGTTCTTAGCGGGATGATCAACCAAGTGGATAAAATAATTATTGGTTTGGTTTCCGTTCCTTTAATGAAAGAGTTACATTTAAGTCCATCGCAATGGGGAGTCGTAGGAAGTTCKTTCTTTTGGTTCTTTACCTTCTCCTCTATTATTCTTGGCGGCATGGCCGATTCAAAAAACACGAAAAAAATGTTAACTTGGATGTCGTTGATTTGGTTGATAGTTCAATTTTTCACCCCTTTCGTTAGCAGTTTGTCTATGCTTTTGTTAACCAGAATGATTTTGGGAGCAGGAGAAGGTCCTGCCCCCGCTCTATCCACGGCAATCATGGGAAAATGGTTCCCAAAACACAGGCACGGCATCGGCTTTGGTGCGGTTCTATTAGGAACGACAGGGGGATCTGCGATCGCTTCACCATTATTAATCTCCTTGATTGATCATTATGGATGGAGATCTGCATTTATAGCGATGGGTATTCTGGGACTGATTGTACTGGTTTTATGGATGATTTTCGGTAAAGATAGTCCTCAAGAAATCGGCTGGCCGTCGATACAGCAAAAGGAGCAGCAATCATCCAGCCTCTCTAAAGTTTCTTGGAGTCAGTTTCTTCCGCATCTATTATCTAAAAATTTTATTCTAATCGTTTTGTGCGGGGGGTGTGCCTATTGGTTATTGTCCGTACAAGCGGTATGGCTTCCAGCCTATTTCACCAAAATTCAACATTTTAATGGTCAAACATTAAAATTAGCAGTGTCTTTACCTTTTCTTTTCGCAGCCTTTTTCCAATTAGGATTTGCCATTCTATCAGATCGGCTCTATCGTAAAACCAGAGATATTCGTAAAGCACGAATAAATCTTGCCGGTATAACGATGATGTTATCCGCTCTATGTTTATACCTAGCAAATGCCGTGAATTCCACGGCGATATCCATATTGTTCTTCACACTTGCTCCGGGTTTTGCGTATGTCATTCTTTCACTCGCACCCGCAATATTGATAGAGTTTTTTTCTCCCCAGAATATTGGAAAGGCACAAGGGACGTTCATTGCACTTGCAAGTACTACAAGTATTATTGCTCCACTCGTATTTGGCTATCTTATTCAAAATGCAGCGACTGAAGCTATCGGATACGGATACGCATTTCAAGCCTCTTCTTTAGGGATGCTCATAGTCGGATTATTGTTTTGGATCGGTGTACGTCCCGCAAAGGAAAGCCAAACAATAATTGAAACAGATGAGCAAGTGAGCATTTAAGAGATATAAACGTAGATTGAAAGATTCTTAGTAAGATTATATTGATCTAACTTAATTATAAGTTACAAATGATAATTTCATTTAAATAATTAATAAGTGTACCATAAATAATAAATTCAAAATATTCGTTAATTACAGTGATATAACAAATATAAAGGAGGAATATGTATGTCAGTTATTTTAAAGGAAAAAATTCAAGGGCGTTCAGCGTGGAAAGGTATYGAWYTAGCWAAAGATGATTCATGGATTTATTATTTGTCAGAGAAAACSMTTGCAGMTCTTGAAARSGCTKTATTMYATGTWMAACAAAAASGGTTAAAGGCWCCYRATTTTAACAAGGAGGAYTTYCCWATTCCTGATCTCGCTGATGAAATTGCTTATTTTGTTGACGAGCTGGAGAATGGAAGAGGATTACTATTGATTCGTGGATTACCAATGGATCGATATACCGACGATGAAGCTAGTATCATTTACTGGGGTCTTGGACTTCACTTGGGCCTACCGATCATTCAAGGAAAAAAGGGTGACCTCTTAGGGCATATCAAAAATATGGGTAAAGACTTTAATGATAATACAACAGTAAGAGGTTACCAAACGAATGTACGTCTTGACTATCACACAGATCTCGCTGATGTTGTCGGATTACTATGTCTTCGTAAAGCGAAATCTGGCGGTTTAAGCAGTATCGCTAGTGCGATGTCTATCTATAATGAAATTCTGGATAATCACCCAGAGTACCTTGAAATTCTCTATCGTCCATTCGCCCATGATCTTCGTGGGGAAGAAGCACCAGGTCAATCTCCAGTAGTTCCATCACCGATCTTTAGCTATTACGATGGTAAATTAAGCTGCAGATATATGCGTCAATATGTCGAATCAGCACAAACGAAAACAGGTATCTCTTTGTCGAAAGAGGAAATCGAAGCATTTAATTTTATAGATTCCCTTACTGCTGATAAAAACTTTCATATTGATATGATGATGGAACCGGGTGATATGCAATTCGTTAATAATTATACCGTTTTTCATTCACGTACACTATTTGTAGATTATGAAGAAGAAGACCGCAAACGTCATTTATTAAGATTGTGGCTCATGATGCCAAATGGCCGAAAAATTGCTCCAGGTTTCGAGTTTTATATAGGAGGAGCACCTGTAATTAGATAAAAATCGGTGGTAATAATAATCACCAATATTTCTTGTATGGTGATTTTATTCAACGAAAATGATGAATAAAATCACCATTTTATGTTTTTAGTTTGAAGTTAATCTGAGAGTTTCGTGACAGGAATAATGGTTTCGGATATAGACTGGGTAATCTAAAAATAACCTGAAGTGAGGATGATGTTTTTTGGCAAATTTAGATCCGCAAGCAGAAAAATATTTACAAGCATTTAATCAGCTGCCATCTATTCATACGATGGATCATAAGTCAGTAAGAGAGATGCTTTCTAAAGCACCGCGTCCTGCTGTAAAACTAGAACCGCTTTCAAAAGTTGAGGATTTCATGATTCCAGTAAGCCAGGATGAAACAATCAAATGCAGGGTATATATACCGGAGGGGCAAGGTCCTTTCCCTCTATTTATTTACTACCATGGTGGAGGATGGGTTCTAGGAGACATTGATTCAACGGATGCTAGCTGCCGAATGATAGCGAATCGAACGGAAAGTATTGTTGTATCCGTAAACTATCGTCTTTCTCCAGAGTATAAGTTTCCGACTCCAGTAGAAGACGCCTATTCCGCATTGCAATGGGCTTTTGAAAAAGGAACTTCATTTAACGGAGATGATTCTCGATTGGTAGTTGGAGGGGATAGCGTAGGTGGAAATCTAGCGACTGTAGTTACGATGATGGCGAGAAACAAAAAAGGTCCAAACATCACTGCACAGGTCTTAATCTATCCTGCGACAAATCTTGAGTTCAATACGGAATCCCATCGAACCTTTGCAAAAGGATTTGGTCTTGATCGCGAACAGTTGATTTGGTTCCGTGATCATTATTTAAGGAATAATGAGGACAGGTGTAATGAATATGCTTCCCCCTTGGTAGCTCAAGATTTAAGTGGTCTCCCGCCAGCAATTGTTATTACAGCGGAAAATGATGTGCTTCGGGATGAAGGAATGGCCTATGCTGAACGTCTGAAAGATTTTGGTGTTCAAGTTGAATATGAATGTGAACCCGGGATGGTCCACGGATTTTTTGTACAAATGGCCATTTTCTCAAAGAACATAGAAATAACTGTATCTAGGATCGAGAAGTTCTTGAGTTCCTTAAAATATACAATAGAGATAGATTGAAAGAAAATGTTCTAAATGAAGCGAGCCTCGGAATTTAGTGAGGCTCGCTTTTTAAAATAACCTATTTAATTTTTAAATAGAAATTATTGATAATCTACGAAACAGTAACAATAGCAACCCTAGGCATTTAGTAATAAACGGTATTTCCAATTCCACCGGTTACCGAAATGACATCGCCAGTTATCGATGCCGCCAAAGGTGAGGCTAGGAAGGTAACGACATTAGCAATTTCCTCTGGTGTAATCAAGCGGCCGAGGGCATTCATTGATGCTGCCTGGCGTATAGCTTCCTCATTAGTGACACGGCCTCTAAACGTTTCCGTATCGACAATCCCTGGATAAACAGCATTGACAGTAATTC
>NZ_JBFUIB010000320.1:0-4299 GCF_056402095.1 Peribacillus sp. P4_C12 | reverse complement strand
CTATCACAATCATGGAAGACCTCTCACACTTAAAAATTGCGAGAACAGGCTTAATCGATGGCGATCAATTTCCATTACTATCTCAACATATTGGTGAGTATGTTGCGAAAACGGCATTTTACACATCTGATTTGCATTTAGAACCGTCTGCGAAAAAAGAAGTGGCCCGAAACTTCACGAATCCTGAACTCTGCAAAATTACTGAAGTTTTTGTTTTCACGGATCCTTTTTTTGAAGAACTACCGGGTGAGTATGAAGTAGAATTGACGGATGCTGCCAAAAGCATTTGGAATGATCAAGAAGTAATACTTGAAGTCGCTAAGCTGAAACAAAGCTTTGAAACCGAACAGGAAGCCTTACTTCATGGAGATTTACATACGGGAAGTATATTTGCAAGTGATACCGAAACGAAGATTATTGATCCTGAATTCGCTTTTTATGGACCAGTTGGGTTTGATCTTGGCCAATACACAGCAAACCTTCTATTCCAGGCAGTTACACGTAATCCCGCTGGAAAAGAGGAAATTTTCACACACCTCCAAGAATTTTGGGATACTTTTGAAGAGACATATACTAGTCTTTGGAATACCCAAAACAAAAGTCCGTTTCGTCAAGTAAATGGTTATCTATCATATGTGCTCACTAAATTCAGAAAAGATGCATATGGTTTTGCTGGCTGTGAGCTGATTCGGAGAACAATAGGCTTATCTCATGTTGCAGATTTAAATGTTATTGAAGATAAAGAAACAAGAATCGCTGCCAAAACGGCTACATTGAAAATTGGTGCTTTTTTAATTAAAAAAAGGGAAGAATTAGATGTTCCAGCTGTGATTGAAGCATTGAAGCAACATACACTGCCTACTTATTCAACCCTTTAAAAGGAGAACTACATATGACGACGACAACAGCCTTACCTTATTCCGTTCAATGGGATGATACTCATATAACTTTATTAAATCAACAGGCCTTACCTACAATTACAGAATTCATTAAACTTTATTCCGTTGAGGATGTATTTAACAGCATTTTGACATTAAAGGTCCGCGGTGCCCCAGCAATTGGTCTAACTGCAGCATTCGGTGTCGCACTTGGAGCGAATCAGGATGGTTCAACTGATTTAGGGGAATTCAAACAAAATGTAACTAAACATATTAAAAAACTAGCTTCTTCACGCCCTACTGCAGTCAACCTTTTTTGGGCGTTAAAAAGGATGGAAAACATTTTGCAAGCAGCCAAGAGTATTCCAACTGCCAAAGAGGCACTTATACTGGAAGCAAAAGCAATCTTTACAGAAGATGAAGAAATGTGCCGAAAAATCGGGGAACATGGTTTATCCTTATTTGCTGAAGGAGATTCCATATTAACGCATTGCAACGCTGGGGGAATTGCCACTGCTCGCTATGGTACAGCCTTGGCTCCCTTCCATCTAGCGAAAGAAAGATCCTTTCCGATAAAGGTATATGCATGTGAAACAAGACCTGTCCTGCAAGGGGCACGTTTGACTGCTTGGGAACTAATGCAATCTGGAGTGGACGTCACTTTAATCTCTGACAATATGGCTGCTCATACCATTCATCATAAACAAATCAATGGCATTATAGTTGGTGCTGATAGGATTGCGGCAAACGGAGATACTGCTAATAAAATCGGGACCTTGGGATTGGCAATATTAGCTAATCATTACGGTATCCCATTCTATGTGGCCGCTCCTTCAAGCACTTTCGACCTTTCCCTTGAATCTGGCACATCCATCCCGATTGAGGAGCGGAATGGGGACGAGATTACCTTCATTCAGGGAGTAAAGATAGCCCCAGATAATGTAAAGACATTCAATCCAGCCTTTGACGTCACACCGAATCATCTAATCACGAGCATCATAACAGAAAACGGTATTATTTCACCAGACTATGTGAAAAACATTCCGCTTTTTGTCAATTGAGCCAGGTTTCATCTTTTAGATGAAACTAATCATAACGAGGCGGAATCGCATATGTGATTTCGCCTCGTTCATTTTACTATGATATTTATATTTATTCTTGCGAGGTTCTTTATAAAAGATTCTATATTATTAAATCAAGCTTAATTTTTCAAAAAATTGATTAAATATTAACAAATAGTGATCAGCACTTCTTACCTTGAAAAAAATTCTTGAAGTGCCTCCTTATTTTTAGTGTAGTCCATTTTCAAAACCGCTCCAGATTGGGGATATATTTCATCTTTATAGCTTCCTTCAACTGGAATCCTTAAGGTTTCTACAGAATCTGGGGATTGGAAGACAACTTGAGAGCCCATTTCCATAATCGTTTTCATCCCAATATCCGTATCTAGGTAGGACATCCCTTTTTCAATAATACTAGGTAGGGCGACCATCCCTTCAAAGGATGAGATTTGATTAATAAATCCCGTTTTTAATTGAACTAATACTTCCTGTTGACGCGCAACCCGTCCAAAATCACTTTCATCATCATGTCGGAAACGGACATATTTCAATATTTCCTCACCATGTAATACATTTTTACCGGTGCTGGCTTCAATGCTCATATCATCAATAATTTCCTGATTCACATCTACCATCACACCATCTGGGGCAAGTAGGTCAACCATCTTTACGAATCCCTTAAAATCAATTACTGCAACATGATCGACTTTAACATCAAAATTTTCTTGTATTGTTTTCTTAAGTAGTTCACTGCCACCATAATAATAAGCAGCATTTATTTTGTTATATCCGTATTTATAACCCGGTATTTTCACATAACTATCACGCATAATAGAAGCCAGTTTTAGCTTCTGCTGCTGAGGAAAGTAGCGTGCTAGTATCACAGCATCTGCCCGAGAATCCTCCTCTCCACGAGAATCGACACCAATCAATAGAAATGTTTTCATATTTTCTTGGCTCTCTTCTTTGGAAAGGTTTTTTTCCGTATTTTTATTCTTATTTAGTTGGGGAACAGGCGAATATGAACAACCAGCCAGCATTAAGATAATTAAACATATGAACAGTACCTTCTCTTTCATATCCTCACCTCATCGGTAAAAGTAACCATATTTTCCCCTTATATTGAAGTATTATGCAATTAACGATAAACAGCCTGTCAACGGTAATCGCTGACAGGCTGTTTATACTCAAATTATTTGATTTCCTTCTTTAAAACTTCCACTGCTTTTTTCACTTGTGTATCATTTTCAAGGATTTTCTCCCGGATGACCTGCATTAATTTCACGGTTGTATCGTCTTTGATAATACCTGTTTCTTTAACCTTTTGTTCTTTTTGGAATTCTTTAACGGCATTTGTTGTTTCTTCATCAAAGAATCCATCTATCTTACCTGGATTATAGCCTGCTGCTTTCAGCATTTCTTCAGCTGCCTTTACTTCACTGGAAGAATCAGATGCTTTCAATTCCTTATCCGGCGAAATATATGGAAGGCTGGCATAATCAGGAAGATTCACTTTAATATCCGGCTTGATTCCTTTTTTATGAATCCAATTACCTTCAGGAGTCAGCCATTTTGCAGCCGTGTATTTAAAGTTAGATCCATCATCGAAGTCTTCGGCTGTTTGCACAGTTCCTTTCCCAAATGATTTAACACCTATTAAAGGAATATCCGCCGATTCACTGACAGCCGCTGCGACAATTTCAGATGCACTTGCACTGCCATCATCAATCAATACGACTACTGGAATCTTTATCTCTCCATTATTCTTCGATTTAAAGACTTCTTTTTTCCCGCTGCGATCCTCAACTTGAAGAACTACTTCCCCATTTGGAATAAACAAGCTTGCCATATCTATAGCTTGGTCGAGTAATCCACCAGGGTTACCACGCAAGTCTAAGATAAGGCCTTTCATATCTTTCTTGGACATATCATTAAGCGCTGTTTCCAGCTCTTGAACAGTATGCTCAGAAAAACTAGTTACCTGGATTTTGGCAACTCCATCATCAAGCATTTCGGAATAAACTGTTTCAATTGGAATGGTATCACGCTTAATCGTAAGATCAATCGGTTCCGATTCACCAGCTCTTGAGATAGATAGTTCCACTTTCGTTCCTTTTTCACCTCTGATTTTCAGGACAGCTTCAGAAGAGCTTAATCCTTCAACGCTTTTACCGTCAACACTTAAAATAATGTCATTAGGTTTTATCCCTGCTTTTTCTGCTGGAGACCCTTTTATCGGTGAGACGACCATAATTTTTCCATCCTGCTCCTGTATCTCAGCACCGATTCCTTCAAAAGATGAAGAGATGCTCTCATGGAAACTCGATGCTTCCTTTTTATCCATATAAGCAGAGTATGGG
>NZ_JBFUIB010000319.1:0-4303 GCF_056402095.1 Peribacillus sp. P4_C12 | reverse complement strand
AATTTGTTCTTGATAAACGATGACTCCGTATGTAGGTTCAAGGATATCCTGCAAATCTGGGTGCAGGTAGTCAATTGGCGTTAATCCATGTTTCCGCTCGATAAACAGAGGAATGTTTTCCATTGGACCTGGACGGTACAAAGCATTGACCGCGACAATATCCTCAAAACGGTTCGGTTTCAGCTTGATTAAAACCTTCCGGATACCATCAGATTCAAATTGAAATACACCCGTTGTTTCGCCTCGACCTAACAGAGATAACGTTTCAGAATCTTCCATCGGTATGTTAGCTAAATCCAGCTTTTTCCCAGTTCCTTTTTTGATGTTTTTTAAAATATTATCAATGAGCGTTAAATTGCGAAGTCCTAGAAAATCCATTTTAAGAAGACCTAGTTCCTCGAGGATGTCCATCGGATATTGGGTCAGGTGGATGCCCTCATGCCCTCCTTGAATCGGGATATGCTCGGTCAAAGCCTGGTCACTGATGACCACGCCGGCCGCATGGGTCGAAGTATGACGTGGCAGCCCTTCAAGCAATAATGCTGTTTGAAATAGCCTCTGATTTATGTCACTTTCATTAACGAATTCCTGAAGACGCTTGGATTCTTTGAAAGCTTCAGGAAGCGTGATGCCAAGCCGACTCGGAATCATTTTCGATACAGCTTCCTGTTCCTTCGGATTCAAGCCGAACACACGTCCAGTGTCACGCAGCGCAGCTTTGGCAGCTAATGTTCCGAATGTAATGATTTGTGCTACATGAAATTCCCCATATTTTTTCGCGACATAGGTAATCACTTCTTCACGGCGATTATCAGGAAAATCAATATCGATATCCGGCATCGACACTCGCTCCGGATTCAGAAAACGCTCGAACAGCAGGGAATGTTCAATCGGATCGACATCCGTTATTGATAATACGTAAGCAACCATCGAACCTGCGGCAGATCCCCTTCCAGGGCCGGTCAAAATCTGATTGTCCTTGGCGAATTTCATGAAGTCCCATACGATTAAAAAGTAATCGCTGAATTTCATCTTATTAATAATATCCAGCTCATACCGAAGGCGCTCTTCGTAATGGGCGGATGGCTCAGACAGTCTTTTCTTTAATCCTTGGAAACAGACAGCTTCAAGCATTTCTTCAGCCGTAACTCCAGCTTCAGTAGGGTACTTAGGCAGCAGGGARCGATGAAACGGAATATCGAGATTGCATTGCGTGGCAATATGGAGCGTATTTTCGAGTGCATCCGGCCTGTCATGGAATAATTCTGCCATCTCAGCTCGACTTTTTAAATAATACTGATTGGATGCAAGCACCGTCCGTGTCTCATCTGCGAGCTTGTCACCATTTCCGATGGCCAGCAGCACTTCTTGAGCGAGGGCATCACTTTCATTCAAATAATAGACTGGATTCGTCGCTACAATCTTTATCTCTAATTCTTTCGCCAACAGACTGATGGCTTCGTTTTGTTTCTCCTCTTCTGCAATTGAAAGTCTTTGAAGGGAAAAATAAAAGTTATCATGTCCAAAAATCTGCAGGTATTGTTCAGCAGCCTTTTGAGCCTCTTCCGGCTTTTCTTCCCTCAGAAGCGCTTCTACTTGCCCCTCAGCTCCTGGAGAGATGGCTATCAATCCCCGTGAATAGGCTTTAAGCCAGTTCATTGGAAGTCCTGACGGAGATTTTGTTTTTATGGCACTGCTTATTTTAAGCAGATTTTGATATCCTTGAAGATTTTTTGCTAATAAAAGAAGGTGATGTGCTGCTTCCTGTTCATCAAGAACATCTGCAAGAATACCGATAATCGGCTTTATCCCCTGTCTCTTACATTCTTTATAAAAATAGACCGAACCGTACATAACATTTCGATCGGTTAAAGCAAGACTTGTACAGCCATCCGCTTTCGCTTTGGCCACTAGTTCACTGATTTTCACCGTACTTGTCAGCAGGCTGTATCCGCTCTGAATATGGAGATGAGTATACACGTTTTTTCTCCCACCTTTGTAAGGCATGTTTCTTTTCATTATAGTGTTTATTTCAAAAAAAGAAAATATGTTCTCATTGCCAGTATCTTTTTATCCCATGATTTTGCCCCACTATCATATTACCTCTGTACTTCCCATATAAATAGAGTAGAAGAATATAAAGCCAAAAGGATGATGATATATGAATGAAGCCTTTGTTCCGGCATTTATCAACAGCTTTTTTATATCGCTTGGAGTTTTACTTGGCGGGTCGATAATCGGAGGGCTGGCTGCTTTTTTCACGGGACAAGCTCCGATGACGACTGTGTTTCGATTATCAGATAGCCTGCGTATTTGGGCGATTGTTGCTGCCATCGGAGGTACTTTTGATATGGTCTATAATTTCGAACGCGGTATTTTCCACGGGGAAACGAAAGATATTGTCAAACAGGTTCTACTTATTATTTCTGCTCTTGGCGGAGCACAGACAGGAGCGCTGATCATCAACTGGTTCACTCAGGAGCATATATCCTCATGAGGATTCCTCCATTTCACCGGTCCCCCACCTGGCAGCGTTTTTTTGCCGGGGCTGCACTTGGCGGATTGATCAGCTGGGTGATTTTCTTTTATATGTATGGGGTCCAGCAAGAAACACAGATTAGAATCATTCACGACCAAAGAGAAGAGATCAAGGATCTGAACGAAAAAATTGGGATCTGGGAGCAGGAGTATAAAAAATTAAATCAGCAAAACGAAGAGATTTTAACGATTCAAGAAGTGGAAGTAACCATTACGAATGGAAAAATATACAGTCTCGATCAACTTAGTGTCGCTGAAGCAGAGGATGTGATAGAGGACGACCTTTCCTCCCTTCTCGCCAAGGATATCGTAAGCGTATATAACGGAAAAATGCTACTAAAAAAATCAATTGAAAATAAAATCGTGGACATCAATAAAAAGCGTTATAAGCTTGAAGTCGTGGAAATCATGTTTTATACGAAAATGAATATTGAAATCAAACTAAAGAGGACTACTTCTTAATAGGAAGACGAAAATGATTCCGTGCGTCTGTTTGGTAGGTGAATGATGAATCCAATTTTAACTATCCACCAAAATAAAGACCAAATCCATATGTGATTTGGTCTTTAAATGTTATTCAATTATTGCTTTGAAATATAAAACTGTTTACTGTTTTTTATTCTGCTTTATTCAACTCTTCTAAATCAGCAAGGATATTGTCCACTTCATCCCAAGAATAGATGGAAGCCCCTGCTGCAAGCGGATGGCCTCCGCCGTTATATTTCCGGGCAATCGTATTGATGATTGGCCCTTTAGAGCGGAAACGAACCCGAATTTCTTTTTCCTCTTCAATGAAAAAGACCCATGATTTCACGTTTTTAATCGAACCAAGCGAGGAGACAAGCTGAGATGCTTCAGAAGTCGACGCATGAAATTTTTCAAGGATATCTTTCGTGATGATCATTTTCCCTGTGCCATATGGCAGGATTTCGAAATGCTGCAGCACATAGCCATTTAACCGGACGATGCTTTCATTAACGTCATACATCTCCTGAYATAACTGCGGACGGGAAAATGAATAGTGAATAAGCTCACTAGCAAAAGCAAATGTTTTTTCAGTCGTGCTTTGGAATAGGAAACGCCCTGTATCGCCAACGATACCTGCATACAAAAGACGGGCTGCTTCATCACTCATCTTCAAGCCTTGGTCTTTGCCGAACAGATATAATTCATAAATCATTTCACTCGTAGAACTTGAAGATGTATCGACCCAACGCATATCGCCATATGGATCTTCGTTAGGATGATGATCAATCTTAATTAATTTATCTCCCGTCGTGTAACGTCTATCACAAATCCGGTCTGTATTTGCGGTATCACACACGATGACCAAAGCACCTTGATACGTTTCATCTGAAATCACATCGAGCCTTCTTAAATAATTCAATGATGGTTCTTCTTGCCCAACCGTGAAAATTTGTTTTTCAGGGAAAGATGCTTTCAGAATTTCCGCCAGTCCCCCTTGGGAACCATAAGCATCCGGATCCGGACGGACATGACGATGGATAATAATAGTATCGTAACGCTTAATATCTGCTAAAATCTCAGCTTTCATATAATTCTCCTTCTATATATGTATTATCGTGCTTAATATAAAGATGATATATTTTATTTAATCAAAAAAATAGAGAAATAGGAAGAGTCATCTTGTTTACGGTGGCATTCTTTTAAGTTTCCCGCTACAATAATAAGGTACATATGTTAAATTGGGGGAATTATTAACAATGCCTATTCTTGTCACCTTGATTGTTCTTTCACTAGGAGT
>NZ_JBFUIB010000318.1:0-4331 GCF_056402095.1 Peribacillus sp. P4_C12 | reverse complement strand
GGGAAAATCACGATTGCCGAAGTGGAGGAGCTTGTCAATATTGGAGAGCTTGATCCAGATGAAATTCATACTCCTGGGGTTTATATACAAAAAATCTTTGTAGGAAACCATTATCAAAAACGAATTGAAAAACTTACAACCACTAACGCATAAAAAGGGGGAGTTTTCGAATGTCAAGACAACAAATATTAGAACGGGCCGTAAAAGAAATCCAAGATGGTATGTGTGTGAATTTAGGAATCGGCATGCCGACCTTGATTGCTAACATGATTCCTGGTGACCTCAATGTCATGCTTCAATCGGAAAATGGCTTACTTGGAATTGGACCTTATCCAAATAAAGATGAAGTGGATCCGGATCTGATTAATGCAGGAAAGGAAACAGTAACGGCAAAAGCCGGGGCTTCCTTTTTTGATAGTGCTGAGTCGTTCGCGATGATTCGCGGCGGACATATCGATCTTGCCATTTTAGGTGGAATGGAAGTTTCCGAAAAAGGGGATTTAGCTAACTGGATGATCCCTGGGAAGATGGTAAAAGGAATGGGTGGTGCGATGGACCTCGTCCAAGGGGCAAAACGAATCGTTGTCATTATGGATCATGTGAACAAGCATGGGGAATCCAAAGTGAAAAAGAGCTGTACACTGCCATTGACGGGAAAAAATGTCATCCATTGCCTGATTACTGACTTGGCTGTTTTTCAATTTTCAGAATCAGGTATGGAATTGATCGAATTGCAGAACGGGGTTACAATTGAACAAGTGAAAAGCAATACTGAGGCTGACTTTACTGTAAGCTCGTCTTTAGAAATAAAAGGGTAAGTAAAAAAAGTCAATGATTGAACTGCCCTAAGTTAATTTGAGGCACCTGTAAAATACCTATATAAACCTGCATTTCATCCGAAAGCGTGCATAATGAAGTTGAACTTATTTCATTTGCACGCTTTCTTTGTAATCATTTTTTTATGAATGGTTGTTTGTTTCGCAAATATCTCTCATTTCTAGATAAATTATAGTGGATTCCTCCATCTTTAGAACATAGTGAACTATACATTCTGTTCTATTTGACCTTTGCAGAGTGATACGTCATGATTTCTAGTTCTCGTTTTCAATCTTTTGCTTATGTGCTTGCAGTTATATTATTCCGAAACGCCAGTTTGAAGAATATGAACTTCAGTTTCTACTTTTATCGTCATATTAGGATAAATCTTTTTCCATTCTTCATATGTCATTCTTTTATTTTTGGCATGATATTTCTCCTTTAAGCCAATCGGATCAATGTTTTTTTTCTGAAAATCATTAATAAGTTTGTTTGCTTCCCTAGTTAAATCCTGTTTCATTGCCATTTCAATTTTTTTAATCATTTTTCTATTTGTTAGGTTTTCACTTCTCATGGATTCCTTTACTTGACCTTCAATTTTGATTTTAATCGTGATCGAGGGGTCACTCCCTGAGTTTGAAACATTATAACTTGAACCACTTCGGATACTCTCTACCACAATTTCGCTTTTTTTCTTATCTTTTAAACTGAATTTATAAATTCCTCGTTTATGGGATTGAACTAAAGTCTTAAATACAAACATATCTTGGGTTTTCACTTTACTCACTATTTTATTTTCGTGTATCAATGCTACTCCAGAAACCATAATATCGTTATTACGTTTTTTTAATAACGGAAGAAACGCATCTCCGCCATCTGCTAGAGCGTCCTTTAAAAAAATATGGAGATTAGTATCCGGTCCGTTACCAGATTCTTTTTGTTGAGTAATTAAATCGGCTAAAAAAATGCCAATATTCACATTACTATTAGGTGATTTTGTATAAATGACATCTTTAACCTTTCCTTCGACAATTGCCAAAATAACCCTGTTCCCAAGTTGGGGTTCACGGTAGATATAATCGGTTAGCTCTGTCATTCCAATTTGTTGAACGATTTTCTCACTAAAAAAAACGATTCTTGTCTGTCCAAGGAGCACCGGCTTATTTGCCTTTTTTGATACAATAGCTTGAACATCACTCGTTGTCGTTGATTTTCCACTTAAGATTTGATATTTCCCCATCTTTTCTTGTTGAAAGATGGGGATGACGAACATACCTTCGATCATATCATCCTCTGTTAAATCGTAGCCAATAGCCTGGGCCATATTCACTTCGTCGACTACTTTCTGTTGTGCACAGCTGCAAAGAAGTGAACAGATTAAGATAACAGGAAGTACTTTTCTCATAAACGTTTCCTCAATTTCTTTGTATAGATGATTAACAAAAGAAGAGGCAAGTATAAACAAATGAAGTACAGGCCATATGGATTGATAATTTTATTCAAAATATAAAGGGAATCCATATCAAAAACAAAAATATTGATAAGCAGAATAATAATACTCATACCCCATAATGGATACTTTTGCTGAACATTAAATAAGCGTTTAAATCCCCTGCTGGCAGCCCATAATGATATGGTCATATTGGGTATGATAACTAAGGCCCACCAAGAGATCTCAATATATTCGAAACGTTGAATAAAGGGCAACTCGACAACGCTAGTCATTGTCAGTGTCGGCCAAATAGTCAGGACTAACTGTTTTTGTGAATAAAAGACCAGTGAAACTAAATAAATGAACACGGTCAGTAACGTAGTTGTTAAGGCACCTCCATGGGCATATTTTTGTGAAGTTTTAGCATCTTTGATAAACGGATAAAACATCAGAATCAATTCAAATCCAATCATGGTTAATGAATTATCTTTTACTCCTTTAAGTATATCTAAAATGCTGTGGTCAAAAATAGGAAGCAAATTCGTAAATTCAGCATATTTCATTGCATAGATAAGGTCAAATAGAAGCCAGTATGTCAACAATACACTTAAAAAGGTAACGCCGGTAACAGTTCGGAACCCCCCAGAATTTATGTAATAAATCAGGATTAGAAACACTAGAGCAAATGCCCAGGAAGGTACTTCTTCAAACATCCAAACATGTACGACATTTATATAGCTAATTATTACTGTCATCCCAAGAATCAAAAAGTAAATGATAAATAACAGACTGAAAAAATTCCCCAGCCATTTCCCTAATGCCTGTGTATTGGCGGAAATGATATCCCCTGGAACAATACTGAATATTTTATAGATGATCCAAATCATAATATGAACAATTAGCCCTGCTAGAATTATGGAGATCCAGCCGTCCGTCCCCGCCGACTTCGCTAAAACTCTTTGGAAACTTAACACACCTATGCCTGTTTGCATGGAATGCACTAAAAAAAACACATAGAATGGTGATACTTTATATTTATCATTTACACCAGCTTGGTTCATACAGCACCCTCATTTTTTATCACTCATTAAAATCATTCTTTCTTTTTTTTGATGTTTTTTGCTTTTGTGGTTGTCTTGTCACATTCTCTGTTCGTAAATTTACAGGTCGTGACTTGAAAAAATTAAAAGGAAGTCGAACAAAGCTGTCTTTCCAATCTTTAATGCGAAACGGGTATATTGGTTCTAGGTAAGGATGTCCCATTGAAGTCAACTTAATAAGATGTGTCATTAAAAACACGGACGCAAGGGCTATCCCAAGCAAACCCCAGATTTGTGCCCCCAGTAGAAATGGGAATCTAAGTAATCGTATAGCATTTCCCATTTTATAAATTGGCGTTACAAATGATGCTAGTGCCGATAAGGCGACAATGATTAATAAAATATTACTGGTAAGTCCAGCCACAACAGCAGCCTGACCGATAACAATACCGCCTACGATACCTAATGTCTGACCTACCTTTGTTGGTAACCTGGCAGCGGCTTCCCTTAACAGTTCAATTGAAATCTCTAAGAATAAAGCTTCAATTAAAGGAGGGAAGGGTATCAAATTCCTTGAAGCAACAATCGTCTCCAAAAGGTCTTTAGGAATCAGTTCATAATGAAAGGTCAGCACGGCTACATAAAGAGGTGTAGCGAATATAGAAAAAATGACCGCGAATATTCTTAATAATCGGAAAGCGGAAGCTGGAACCCAGGGCATATTATAATCTTCCATGGTAATAAAATACTCCAATAAAATGGTTGGAGCAATTAGTGCAGAAGAAGACCTATCTATCACCATGGCTACCTTACCTTCAGACAAAGCACTTGCAATCCGATCGGGTCTTTCCGTATGTAAAAAAAGTGGGAATAGAGTATTTGATTCATCATAAAGCATTTGCGCTAGATTGGATCCATCCAAAATTTCATCGAACTCTATTTCATTGATTCGTTGTATAACGGTATCGACATTTTCCTGTTCAACAATTCCTTCTATATATATAACAGCTACTTTTGTTTTAGATAAGGATCCTACAGTTAAT
>NZ_JBFUIB010000317.1:0-4332 GCF_056402095.1 Peribacillus sp. P4_C12 | reverse complement strand
CCTTAGCAGATGCTCTTTTTAGACGAGTTTCTTCATATATAATATTCCTTTTTACATCTCTTTCGTATTCTTATACCAACTTATAAAATGTCAGCTTTTTAACGTCTAATTCCCCCATCGCTTTAAGTTATTCAACCCTCCTGTTTTCCAACAATCAACTGATTTTGAGTTCGATTGAAATCTTTTCCACTTTGTTTGTCCAAGAAAATGTCTCGCTCTTTCTTTTCCAAACTTCAAACAGGTGTCAAAACCTTAATTGGTTATCCAGATTATTTGCATTCCTTGGCCCTAGAGTCAACGAAAAGATATATGCTCGACCGGCTAGAGCCCGACGGAACACTTTACAATTATTTTGTTTCTACCTTTTTCATGATCTTTGCACTTCTCTCAACCGGCTATTCGAAAAAAGATCCGGTGATCCTAAAAGCAGTTGCCGGTTTGAAGGGAATGGCCTGTTCAGTTGATGGTTACACTCATATCCAATTTACAACAGCCCATGTTTGGAATACCTCCTTAATCAGCTATGCTTTACAAGAAGCAGGATTGCCTTCCAAAGATCAAACTGTTAAAGCCGCAAATCAGTACTTACTTTCCCGTCAGCATTATATGTATGGTGATTGGCTGGTTCATAACCCTAACGCGGTTCCAGGCGGCTGGGGTTTCTCAGATTTGAACACGATGAATCCAGATGTAGATGATACGACTGCTTCACTACGGGCGCTTGCCGGTCAATTGCAAACAAACCCTGATAATCAGAACAGCTGGCAGCGTGGTGTCGCCTTCACGATTTCCATGCAAAATGATGATGGCGGATTTCCTGCATTCGAAAGAAATAACGATCATAAATGGTTACACCTTACCCCTTTCGAAGGAGCTAAATATTTCCTAACTGACCCATCGACCGCTGATTTAACAGGAAGAACACTTGAATTTTTAGGGAACTATACAAATTTGAAGAAACCTGAGAAAGTCAGCAAAAGAGCCGTAGATTGGCTCTTGAAAGACCAGGAGCGCGACGGATCTTGGTACGGACGCTGGGGAATTTGCTACCTATATGGCACATGGTCTGTACTGACTGGCCTTAAGGCAGCTGGGCAATCCTCTGAACACCCAGCTATCCAAAAAGCTTTGGCCTGGTTAAAGAAAGTTCAAAATAAAGATGGAGGCTGGGGAGAATCTTGTTACAGTGACATCAAGCAACATTATATACCTCTCGGGACCAGCACCCTGACCCATACAGCTTGGGCTGTGGATGCGTTGATTTCAGCATCCGAAAAGCCGACACCCGAAATCGAAAAAGGCATCATCTATCTCATTCGTGAGGCCCAAAAAGAAAGCTGGACCAATGACTATCCTGCAGGTCAGGCACTGGCAAATCTTTCGTATATCCATTATCACAGCTATCGCTATATTTATCCGCTATTGGCCTTAAGTCACTACAGAAATAAGTTCATGAATGTTTAAGCGCTGTGTGTGTCGGCGCTTTTTTCGTCATGAAAAGATGAATATGTGGATTACCTGTGGAAAAGGGTGGCACATAAAAGTACAGTTATCCACATTTTAAGGTTATCCACATATAATTATCCAATAAATTGACCCGAAGCATTTTATAAACAAATTATTATCCACAATTGCTGTGAGTAACATTCATTCTTATGTATTTTGCCCATTTATTTGTCCGAAAGTATGCACACAAGCTCTAGATTACTTGTCTTCTTAAGGTTTTGTGGATAATTTGGGGATGAATCCTCACTGTTTTATTATTTTTCACTTCCAAACTGTATCAAGTTTATCGCTATAGAATTCTATTGCCTTTGCATATGACTGGATTGCATGATCCTTAGAAGTTTCCGCAATAATTTTCAGTAAAGATTCCATTGCCAAATTATGATGTCCTAAATTATAGAATGCCATTGCTCTAAATACTATTAAAGCCTTGTCCTCAGGAAATTTGCTCAGCCCTGTTTCTAATGTTCGCTTTGATTTTTCATATTCTCCAATGGTACGATATGTACTCCCCAACCCTAAATATGCATCTTTAGCATCCTCCTCTGATAAACCCAATGTGAGCGCTGTTTCATAATAGGGCACAGCCTGTGACTCAAGCCCAAGAATATCCAAACTCCAGGCACATTGATACTGAATTACAGCATCCTCGGGATTTTGCTTTGCGAGTTCCATTAAAAGTTGATTTGATTTCTCAAACTCTTTCTTACACCGTAACGATAGTGCCGCTTCTAAATTCTTCACTCTCATTCCCCCTATTAGATAAGATCTTTATGTCCCTTATTCTGGAGGAACCCTTTAATTCCTTCTTAATTTCGAAACGGATATTGCCATTGTTCATTTATAAGAAAAAAACTAATATGACTGACCAGATACTGTATCAACTATTCTTTTAATGGATTTTGTAAGCATTTAGATTACTAACAAAAAAAAGGATCTGCCCCATGGCAAATCCTTTTAGTCTTTAATAATCATTTCAGCAAGATTATTAACAATAATGTTACGTAATCGAAACAACTTTTGGTCTTGATATTCGATTAATTTTCCAATTCGGTTTTTAATACTTTCCCCGTAGTAGCATCAACTACTACGTCATATTCCTTTTGTCCTTGGTTTATCTCCAGTTCGTATACAAGGATGCCATTCTCAGAATCCAGCTCTACATCCGTAATTTGGCCATCCACCTTTTTCAAAGCAATCTTTTCAGCTTGATCCATACTGATTTTTGCAGTTTCCACCGCTTTTTGAGTGCTCATATCCTCATCATCATCGTCTTCCATCTCCTGAGAAAGAATCTCTCCTTTTTCAGCATCCACATCTACGTCTTGATAGCCTTCTTCCGTTTTAACGGTCATCTCATAGGTCATCGGCTGGTCCCAATCTTTTTCAAATTGAGTAACTTCCCCACCTAGTTTTTCTGAAATCATTTTGACAGCCTCGTCTTCAGATAGCGCACCCTTATTGACTGCATATACGGCCGTTCCGGCAGCACCACCGAAAAGCAATACGGAGGCTATGGACACCGTCATAATTACCTTTTTCCTTTGAATGATACCTTGTTTTATCGTGCTCCACTGCTTTTTCATGAATGAATTCCTCCTTTAATTTGTTACCTTAAGAATAACAATCCTTCATGAAACGAACATGAACGCTAGATTAGAATTTGATGAGAAAGAATAATCGTCACCGACGTTCCTTCTCCCACTTCGCTTTGAATTTCCAATTTGCCGCCGAATGACTCAACAATTGATCGAGCAATGGAAAGACCGAGTCCATTGCCTCCCGTTTTCCTTGCTCTCGATGAATCCACACGATAGAAACGTTCAAATACATGTAACAGATGTTCTGGTGATATGCCTACACCTTGATCTTTCACTCCAATAAAAACTTCATTTCCCTGCTGATTAATCAAGATTTTTATACCCGATTCACTGTATTTCATGGCATTGTCCAATAGGATGACCAACACCTGTTCAAGCTTACTGGAAATGATCATTGCATATATTTCCTTAAACTCGGATTGTATATTTATTTCACGATTCCCAGTCCGTCTAAACGTTTGGGCAATCTGTTCACAAAATGAAATAAGTTCGATTTTTTCCTCCATATCGACTGAAGGTTCCGATTGGGAAGCCGCCTGTAGAAGATGTTCCGTCAACTTTTTCATCCGGATGGCTTCATGATGGATCGCTTCCACTGCCTCTTCCTGAATCGCTGCATCCTTCATTCCCCAGCGTTTCAATAGTGAGGAATAGCTTTCAATAACCGTAATCGGTGTTTTCAACTCATGTGAAGCATCTGAAAGGAATTGCTGCTGTTGGTTATAATTCCGTTCTAGCCTTTCTATCATCCTGTTGAATGAAACTCCCATTACCTGTAGTTCGTCCTTTGATTGATCCGATAGCGGAATCCGTTTGAATTCTCCACTTTCCTCAATATCCATCATTGTCCCGCTCATGATGGATATTGGTTTAAGAATTAGATTTGCCAACCACTTGCCAGCAAAAATGGATAAAAGAATGACAAAAAGGGATGAACCAACAAGCACAAGTGCAAGTGTTGATAAATTATCAAGAAGGGTGTCCTGTGCCTGGGTGACCTCAATCATTCCAAGCGGCTTACCTTCTTCCGGATAAGGATAGCGGTAGGTTAACACATACTCTCCGTCGACTTTGGTAAAATCATATCCCTTCTCGTTAACGGATTTTATTATAAGCCCCTGGAGGTCCTCTTCATCAGTAAATATGTTGACCAAGCGTTTTTCGGAGTTAAATACCCGTACCATTCCATCGTCTGGGGTATATGGCTCTACCAAGCTAGAATTGC
>NZ_JBFUIB010000316.1:0-4333 GCF_056402095.1 Peribacillus sp. P4_C12 | reverse complement strand
GTATATCATTACCCCGTAAAAAGTTAGGATACCAATTACCTTTATTGACGTTTCCACCATAGCACAAGCAATAGCTACGCACATTTGCAATAAAACCACTTCGATAAAAAAACCCCTAAGTTTTGTCTTTCAAGAAAAAGTGCCTTACAGTTTATATGCCGTGCAGCTTACATTCAATAAGTGGTACCCCCAATATTTTATCCAATAAACTTGTGTCATTCTCCTGATTAGAGCATAAGGTGATATAACCCATTTAATTAATTTCCTCCTTAAAAACAAATAAGGAGATGTCTGTATGTCAGGTTGTGAATCAAGGTGTGACGACGGTTTTGGWTTTGGTGGAGGTTTCGCCTTTATAGTCGTTTTGTTTATACTTTTAATCATTGTTGGAGCTAGCTTTGTTGGTGGATACGGCGGCGGTGGCTATGGTTACGGGGGCGGTTACGGAGGTTGCTGCTAAAATAGTATGAAAAAAGCCGACCTTTATTGGTCGGTTTCTTCAACTAATCTGCCCCGATTGTTGCATAAAGAAAAGCTGCCTTAAAGACAGCTCTGATCTTCACCTAAAGCACCTTTAGTTGAATAAGAATTCATTGTGGCTATTACCAAGAAGAAATTACAAAAGCTTCAACCAATCGGCTCCGTCCATTACTCTCCGATACATTGGACGAAGCTCTTGAGGACTTCATTCTTTAACTGGAAACAAAAAAGACCCTACTCTTTTCGAAAAGGGTCTTTCTTTTTGGTTATGTTTTAAAATAGTGTTGAAAATTAAGTGATTTTTAAGGAAAGCCCTTTGACTTCCCTTAATTCGCCTTTTAAGAATAATGCGTGAGCACTTGAAGGTCTTAGTGAATAGATTACACATTATCAATTAACAATTCACTATTTTTGATTTTTTATGTAATTGTAATTATAGTTCTTTTTGACATTTTACCATTATAAATTTAAATGGAGGCTTATTTTCCATATTCTTATGTGGCTCAACAATTTCCGAAAATTCTATCAGTCCATATTTTCCAAATTCTTGTTTTATCGATTCAGAATCATAAAAAAACATTTTTACCCCTTCCATTATCTCGAAATAGTCTTTACCCAGTTGTTTGCCCTTTCCATACATTGGGGCTTCTTTTGAAATAGTAGTAAAAATCATATATCCGTTTGGCTTTAACTGATTATAGCAATCCTTAATAAACTTATCTCTCTCACGATTATTCAATAAGTGAATAAGTGCATAACAAAATATACCATCATAAAGTTTGTTATCAAAAGGCATATCGGTTACGGAACCATGAAAAATACTAATATTAAGCCCATTTTGCCTTGCCAATTCAATCGCTGTTTTTGAAATTTCAATACCTGTTACATTTATTCCGTTGTCAATAAAAACCTTTGCATTTCTACCATATCCAATACCAGGAAACAATATATCCTTAACTTTCTTTTCAAGGAAAAAGTCCTTTGTCAAGATTGCGGAGTCTGAAGGTTCAAATCCCCACATCATTTGATTTTCTATAAAACTTGATTCCCAGAATTCTGTCATACCTCAATCTCCTTTACAAATATCGGCTCTCTTTCTTTAAAATCTGCTGTTTTTGTATTAGCATAGGCTACATTACATTGAACCATAAAGTTCTTTACCTTTATTACTTCTTTAGCATTTTCAAATAGTTCAAGCCATTTGAACCAGTACATATAGTTACTGATATATTTAGTTGCAACACCATTTAAACCTATTCATCCACTTCTTTACATTATCCGAAAATTGGTACTCTTTATTCAACTAACCTGCCCCGTTTGTTCAATAAGAAAAGCGATCCTTATTAAAGAATCGCTCTTCGTTAGTTTAATTGAACTTATTCACAATTTTACATATCTATTGGCGAATTACAACAATGTCATTTATCTTTAAACCTTAAACATGTATAACCCCGTCCTAAAATTAGGACAGGGTTAACATAAAGTTGTTTAATTGTTGATAAAAACACTTCACCCAACTTAAAACATAACAATAAAGCCGTTTAGAACTAGGTTACAACTATTTCTACATAAAGTTACTTCTGTAATATCTGAATAAGGTTGCCGCATGTATCGTCGAAGACAGCTATTGTGACTTCGCCCATTTTTGTCGGCTCCATAGTAAACTTCACGCCGTTTTCCAATAATCGTTTGTACTCTTTATGAATATCTGCAACGCCAAACATTGTTGCTGGGATGCCTTCGGCAAATATCTTCTTTTGATACTCCTTTGCGGCAGGATGCTCATCCGGTTCGAGTAAAAGCTCGGTACCGTCATGATCATCGGGAGAAACAAGCGTAATCCACCTGAATTTCCCCATGGGAACGTCATGCTTTTTTACAAATCCCAGCTTTTCTGAATAAAATTCCAGTGCCTTGTCTTGGTCTTGTACGAATATACTGGTAACAATGATTTTCATAATGTTTTGCCTCCTTTGATATTTACCACGTTGGTGCTCTGCAAACAATCTGGCTCCAAGCAGAAAAACCCCTACATTCGTCAGAAGTTTTTAAATAACTTACTCTATCCATCCTTTTAGCAAATTTCTAAGTGGTTCGTTGTTAAATATAACTACTCGATATTTTCCCTCTCTTTTTGATTTTACGAGCCCTGCATCTTCCAGTACAGAAAGATGTTTAGCTATCGCCTGTCGCGTAATGGAAAGGTCGTGCTTCGTAATAAGACGTACCGTAAGTTCATACAACGTCTGCTCGTTACGTTCAGAAAGTTCGTCTAATATTAGCCGTCGAGTCGAGTCTCCAAGTGCTTTGAATATAGCGTCTTTGTCCCAATTCATATATCGAGTATAAGCAACTCTACGGTTGCTCGTCAAGTATAAGCAACTGTATGGTAGCGTGATAAAGGAACCGTACCATGCAAACATTAGAGTCACATAATAGTAGTTTGAACCATTATAGAAAAATAAATTATTAACACTTTTCTTTTTCAATTAACCTGCCCCGTTTGTTCCATAAGAAAGGAGCTGCTTATCAGCTCCTGGTATTGAAGTAAAGCACCTGTTAGAGGAATAAGGAAAAAGAGATTTACCTAGAATTGAAGTACAGTGTCTAATCAAATTATTTTTCTAATGCCATATTAACAGATTCAATAGCATGTATTTCTGTTGTATCAAATAATGGCACTTCTGAATCCTCAGGTTTTACTAATAATCCAATTTCTGTGCAACCTAATATTATTCCTTCAGCTCCATCATTAACTAAACTCTTGATAACCTTTTTATAATAATCCCTTGATGATTGTTGAATTTCCCCTAAACATAACTCTTCATAAATTACTTTATTTATAACTTTTCTATCATCATCATTTGGTATCAAAACCTTAATACCATTAAACTCTATTCGTGTTTTATAAAAGTCTTGCTCCATCGTATATTTAGTACCAAGTAAACCAACCGTACTTATTTCGGACTTTTGAATTTGATTTGCTGTTGAATCAGCAATGTGTAAAATAGGTAAGCTAACTTTTTCTTCAATATATCTAATCACTTTATGCATCGTATTTGTACAAATTACAATAATTTCTGCACCAGCCTTTTCCAAGGACTGAGCAACATCCCCTAATAGTTTACCAGAACTTTCCCAATCGCCTTCAGCTTGATAGCGTTCGATCTCTTCAAAATCTACGCTATATAAAATGCACTTGGCTGAATGCAATCCTCCCAATTTGGTTTTCACTTCTTCGTTAATAATTCGATAATATTCTAACGATGACTCCCAACTCATTCCACCAATAAGACCAATAGTTTTCAAAAAAATTGAAGCTTGCGTTTTATTTAATATGGTCTTTTTTCTTATTATTAGTGTTTAATTTTCATGGTAGTTCAACAAAAACCTGCCCTTAAATCCACTCTTTTCCATGCTCTCGAATGAATTTAATATCGTTTTGATAATGTTCAAGATGCCCTTCATCTATCATCTTTTGAAAAGCAATGTCACCTTCACTGGCTTTTCTTGTAATTGTTTTACATAACCCTTCTAATCGTAGCAATACCATTTCCAAATAATCTTCTTCTATTCCCTCACCGTAAGATTCAAAAAACAATCTAACTCTTTGTTTTATACGGTTAGCATGCTGTAATAAATTATAATAAACTTTCTCACCTGTTTCAGAAAGATAAAATCTACTTAGGGGGACGCAATTATAAAGAGTATAAGCTATGTCCCAAAGTCTTGGACCAGGTCCAGCAACATCAAAATCAATAATACCTATTGGTCTTTTATGATTAAAAATAATGTTGTATATTGCAAAATCATTATGGCATAGTACCTCAAATTGTTGGGGGGTGTTATCTAT
>NZ_JBFUIB010000315.1:0-4347 GCF_056402095.1 Peribacillus sp. P4_C12 | reverse complement strand
TAGTATAAGAGGGTTAGGCCGCACTGGCGCTTACTTCTGGTCATATTTCTGATTTTAAATAAAAGGTGTTATTATTTTTGTATAATAAGAGACCTCGTAGGGTGAGGATATGAAAATTATAATTTGGAATTTTTGGAACAACAAGGAGGTTTATCATGAATAAAATGATAAAACAATTAACAGAACTGCAAATCGGCAAAGTTCTTGAACAGGAACCACTTGCGAATCATACAACTATGAAAATTGGGGGACCGGCTGATTTATTCATCGTGCCATCATCCATTGAAAATATAGAAAAAACGATGCAGGTTATCAAGGAACATGCCACACCTTGGAGAGCGATTGGTAGGGGCTCGAACCTCTTAGTCAGCGATGGCGGAATTGAAGGTGTAGTGCTGAAATTGGGCAAAGGACTTGACCATCTTGAGATAAATGGCCCGGAGATTAAAGCAGGAGCTGGTGTGTCTCTTGTTAGCTTGTCTGTACAAATTAGCAAAAAAGGATATGCAGGTCTGGAATTTGCCAGTGGAATTCCTGGCTCAATTGGTGGAGCGGTATATATGAACGCTGGTGCACACGGTTCCGATATGAGTGAAATTCTAAAGGCGGCGCATGTCCTGTTTGAAGATGGAACGTTGGCCTGGCTTTCTAAGGAGGAAATGGAGTTTTCTTATCGAACTTCAATACTTCAAAAGAAGAAACCAGGAATCGTACTCGAAGCCATTTTTCAATTAACTGAGGGCAATAAAACTGAAATAGTAGAAAGAATGCAGAATAACAAAAACTATCGTAAGGATACCCAGCCGTATAATCTACCATGTGCCGGGAGCATATTTAGAAATCCGCTGCCACATCATGCAGGGAAATTAGTGGAGAATGCTGGCCTAAAGGGACACTCGATTGGTGGAGCACAGATTTCTCCTATGCATGGGAACTTTATCGTTAACACAGGAAATGGAAGTGCAGCAGATGTTCAAGCATTGATACAGCACGTGAAGGACACTGTGTATGACAAGTTTGAAATTGAATTGGAAACCGAAGTGGAAATAATCGGACGGAAATAAAAGAAGATTTATTTTTTATATCCAAATATTGTGGTATAATATGTTACCTGAAAAGTATAGTAATAAGTTTTTCTTAAATTTGTCATGATTTAATATAGTGTCAAAAACCATCCATTTTTTCAGGAAGAGGTGAAAGGGATGGAAAAGGGGAAAATCGTTTCTATTGAGGACCGCATCCCGAAACTAAAACAATTAAGAAAAAGTAAAGCAAACAGACGACTTGTTCTTTTGCTTTCCCTTTTCTTCATTCTGATTGCTTGTGTGTTATATTTCTTATCCCCTTTGAGCTATGTTCAATCCGTGCAGGTAGAAGGGAATCGTTATATTACTTCTAAGCAAATTGTTAAATTAAGTAAAATAAAGAAAGATCGAAGTATTTGGAAGGTTGATACAGGTTTAACAGTAGCAAATATTAAAAAAAATCCGGAAATAGCAAGCGTTAAGGTTACACCTATATTTCCCAATTCTATAAAAATTACAGTTTCTGAACATAATAGAATGGCGTATCTATCCAATGATGGGAAGTTTTCACCCATTTTGGAAAATGGTTCTGTTTTAGAAGAGTTAGCAACTGGTGAAATTCCAGTATTTGCCCCGGTTTTAATTGGCTTCAAAGAGGGTAAAGCATTAAAGTTGCTTTTAGAGGAGTTGGACAAGCTTCCTGTCGAGATTCAGAACGCTATATCGGAAATCCATCATGCTCCAACTAAAACTGATGGTTACCATATCGTAATGTTTATGAATGATGGATATGAAGTAAGTGCAACAAGTCGAACTTTATCCGAAAAAATGATTCACTATCCATCGATTGTCAGTCAGTTGGATCCGAAGGTAAAGGGTGTCATTGATCTAGAAGTCGGTTCTTATTTCAAAGCCTATAAACCCGCTGAACAAAAGGAAGACACTAATGAGGAAAATTAATAGCAAACAGGTGATTTTATCCCTTGTTAGTGTTGTTCTAGGATTTATGATTGCCTTTTCTTACAATTTAACGAAAGATGGTCAAGGAGCAGTGAAAGATAAAGCGTGGGATCAAGAATATGAACTCAGGCAGCAATTAATAGAGCAAGAGAAGCAGAACCGGGAACTACAGAAGGAACTCCTTCAAAAGCAAGCAAAAGTATCCAACATAGAAAAAGATTTAGCACAGGAAAAGCAGTTGTTTTTCAATCTAGCAAAGGATACCGAGAAATATCGGATGTACCTTGGAAAAGTGAAAGTGAAAGGTACAGGCCTTCAGGTGACACTTGAAGATGGTTCCGATATGGATTCAGAAGCCAATGTGAATAATTACCTGGTTCATGAACAGCACGTCTTCAAGGTTGTTAATGAATTATACATATCAGGGGCAGAGGCTGTCGCGATTAACGGTCAGAGGCTAGATCATGATTCGTATATAGTCTGTAATGGACCTGTGATTACAATCGATGGTCATCAGCATCCTGCTCCATTTATCATTTCGGCGATTGGGGACCCCGATATCTTAGAGGCTTCCTTAGATATGCCAGGTGGAATAAAGGAACAGTTGGTTAATGAAAATGTTATTTTTACTATGGAAAAGCAAAAGAAAATCATTTTTGATCCAATTATTGGAGGGTGAATAATCGCCGGATTCGATGAAAGATTGGTGAAACACTGGAAATGAGAAAAAAGCTATCTTTTAGTTTGATTACTTTGATTGCTGGCTTCATGCTTGCTATTCAATTCAATTTGGTAAATCAGCCAGTAGTTTCTGATACCAGAGATATGTGGCAACTGAAAAATGATTTATTAAAAGAACAGCAGTCCCAGGTTGAATTATTAGAGAGTATTAGTAAGCTTGAGGAGAAAATTGCATCCTATGAAACAAAGAAAAATGAAAGTAAAGAAGAATTATTGCGTGAAACACTGTCTGAATTTAAGACTGACGCAGGTTTGACTGAGATAACGGGAAAAGGAGTCAGTGTGTCTGTCCAACCTATAAAAGAAGGTCTCCTACTTGGTGAGAAGATAGAGTATATTTCCCCTGTATTATTAAGAAGGCTCATTAATGAAATGTATATGTTTGGCGCAGATGAAATTTCCATTTCGGGACAACGGTACATATCTACATCAGTTATTCGTGATATTAATGGGAAGCCAAAAGTAGACGGATATTCGCTCACTGATTACCCGCTTGAAATTCAAGCCCTAACCGTTAATCCCAAAAAACTAAAACAGCGTATTCAAGGTTCTGAACTAATGGATGATTTCTTTATAGATAATTTTGAAGTTCAAATTACAACTCCATCTAGTGAACTGACATTGCCAGCATATCAAAATACGATTAATGTGGAACACATGGAGCCCATTATAGATGGAGGGGAATCGTAATGTGGCTTCCAGTTTTTGGACTGTTAATTGGGATTACCCTAGGCTTTTTGGTGGATTTTGATATTCCTCATGAATATTCAAATTATCTTTCCATTGCCGTCCTTGCTGCTTTTGATACCTTATTTGGAGGAATACGGGCACATTTGCAAAATCTTTATGATGAAGTTGTATTTGTAACGGGATTCTTCTTTAATATTGTTTTAGCCGCAGGTTTGGCTTTTCTAGGTGTACATCTTGGTGTAGACTTGTATTTAGCCGCAATCTTTGTGTTTGGCGTTAGACTCTTTCAAAATATCGCACAGATTAGAAGAATATTAATTGATAAATGGTCGATTTCACGGAAAAAACAGAAAAAAAATCTATAATTTTAAAGGGAATTACCTGATAAATGACGAATAGTTTAAGGCAGTATCTAGTTTGGAAATGATATCCGTTTTTTTGAGAAGCGAACAATAACCATCATAAAGAGCTAAATCTACGAGTTTTATCCAAAACAAGATAATCTAGTTTATTATCATATTAGCGAGTTGCAATTAGGTTTGTTATTCAATTATGAATAGGTCTTTCAATATAAAAATGTTATTCTACTAATACATGTATAAAACCGAAGGAGGTGCCATGGAATGAACAGCAACGAAATTTACGTAAGTCTTGACATCGGTACATCCAGTGTAAAAGTTATCATTGGGGAAATGGTCAATGACACATTAAATATAATCGGCGTAGGGAATGTTAAATCAGAAGGGCTCAAAAAGGGTTCGATCGTCGATATAGATGAAACCGTCCAATCTATTCAAAAAGCTGTAGAGCAAGCTGAGCGAATGATTGGGATGGAGATAAAAAAAGTAATCGTCGGTATCAGTGGAAATCACGTCACGCTTCAACCTTGTCATGGGGTGGTAGCAGTATCCAGTGACAATAAAGAGATTAC
>NZ_JBFUIB010000314.1:0-4348 GCF_056402095.1 Peribacillus sp. P4_C12 | reverse complement strand
GTCCAATAAATGAATCCACAACTAATCCTGCCAATTTATCGCCTTTTCTGACAATAACCACAGAAAGAAATCCCTCTTTTTCCTGATGCACAGGCACTTCAAAAATTCCCTTCAGGAACAGGAGCGGTAGAACTTTCCCCCTGAAGTCAATAACTTGTTGATTATGAGCATTCATGATATCTTCTTTTTTTATAATCGCAGTCTCTATAATAGAAGAAAGTGGAATAGCATATTTTTCCTTTTGGATTTCAACCAGCATTACAGAAATTATCGATAATGTAAGGGGAAGTTGAATAAGGAATRTAGATCCTTCGTTCTCTTTGGAATCTATCGTTACAGACCCACCCAATGACTCGATCGTATTTTTAACCACATCCAGCCCTACACCACGTCCTGATACATCTGAAATGGTTTCAGCTGTTGAGAACCCTGAAGCAAAAATTAATTCATAGATTTGCTTATCTGTTAAAGTAGCAGCAGCTTCCTTTGTCAAAATCCCATTGGAAAAGGCCTTGTTTAAGACAAGATCTTTATTTATTCCCGCTCCATCATCGTCAATTTCAATAAAAACATGGTTGCCGCTGTGATACGCCTTTAAAAGGATTTTCCCTTCTTCATTCTTCCCTTTCGCTAGACGTTCTTCAGGTGTTTCAATTCCATGATCCATTGCATTTCTTAATAAATGGACAAGTGGATCACCAATTTCATCTATAACTGTACGATCAAGTTCTGTTTCAGCTCCGATGATTTCCAAATCTACTTTCTTATTCAAATCCCTTGCTAATTGACGAACCATTTTAGGGAAACGATTGAATACAGTTTCTACAGGAACCATCCGCATATTCAACACAATTGTTTGCAAATCGCTGGTTATCCGGGACATTCTTTCAACTGTTTCATGCAGTTCCTGGTTATCCAAATCGCTTGAAATTTGATCGAGTCTACCTCTATCAATCACAAGTTCCTCAAATAAATTCATTAATATATCAAGCCGCTCGATATTTACCCGAATAGTCTTACTTGAGGCCGGCTTAACAGGTGCCTGCTTCTTAGTCTCCTTATTCTCACTTAAAAGCAAAGCGTTCCTTTCTTGGGCCTGGTTATCCACTGCAGCTTTTTTTTCCTCTTTAGCATTGGCAGTGTGTCGTAGATCGTCAAGATTAAGAGTGTTTATACCAACTTTTTCCACTTCAGAAATCTTCATGATTTTTTTATGAAGCTCTTCACTCGATTCTTTTGTTACCACCGTAACTGTAAACTTCCGATCAAACTGCTCTTCTTCCAAAAGTTCAACCGGTGGATTGGACTTGATTACTTCACCTGATTTTTCAAGAACCTCATATACCATAAATACCCTTGCTGCTTTTAAAAGACAGTCTTCACGCAAATCTATCGAAATTTCATAACTGTCGAATCCTTGTTCTTTGGACTGCTGCAGGACTGTCAATTCAAATTCATCGTACTCACCACTTGTCACTTCTTCCTTTTCATGAACCGTAGATGCAGCTGCAGTCTCTGCGATAGAAGAGAAAACAGGCGACTCCCCTTTTTCAATCAATTGCAGCTGATAAACAACATTCTTCACATCTCTTTTTCCATCGCCACCTTCAGCAATAGACATAACAATTGCTTCTAAATCATCAACGGCTAAAAATATCACATCAAACAATTCAGGGGTAAGAATAATTTGGCTGTTTCGAATCGCATCCAACACATTTTCCATTTTGTGGGTCAAGTTCGCTAAATCCTCATACCCCATGGTGGCCGACATCCCTTTTAAAGTATGAGCGGAACGAAAGATTTCGTTAACAATTGAAAGGTCTTCCGGGTTTTTCTCAAGTACCAACAGCTGTTCACTGCACGTTTGAAGATGTTCTTTACTTTCTTCAATAAATACCTCTAGATACTGATTCATATCCATACAATCTCCACCTCCACGAGTTAACAATAGCTAATTATTGCGTTAGCTATTGTTTCTACATCCTCTATGCTATCTATCAAGTTGGTAGCAATCGCCGCTTTCGGCATTCCAAAAACGATTGATGTCTTCTGTGACTCTGCAATCGCTTTTAAAGGACCCGTTTGATTCAACTTAATAATCCCACTTGAACCATCCATCCCCATCCCGGTCATGATGACAGCTATTTTCGCAAAATCAGTAATTTCACTTACTGATTCAAACAGCACATCTACTGAAGGGCGGTGTCCGCTACGCTGTTCGGATTGATCCAAAAGTATTGCAATGCTCATCCCAACTTTTCTCACTTTCAGGTGAAAACCTCCAGGGGCAATATAAGCAACTCCTTTTTGGATCAGTTCCCCATCCTCTGCTTCCTTCACTTGAATCCTACATAATGAATTTAGACGGTCAGCCAAGGATTTTGTAAAACCAGAGGGCATATGCTGGACAACAAGAATAGGTGCATCAATTGTTTCTGGGAGTCCCGTCAATACTGTCTGAAGAGCCCTTGGGCCTCCTGTCGATGTACCAATGACTATAATTTTTTTATTCCAATAGAACCATTTATTTTTGTTTTTTTCGTTTCCCAACATTTCTCTTGTATCTTTTTCACTATATTTTCTCCAAAACGATGGATTTCCCTCAATATTTATTGCATTTTTTTGTAGTTTGTGACCATTCTCACGGCTGGCTGCCATAACTTTTTCAAACCCGTTCTTTCTTAATTTTGTACAAATCCAGTGAAATGGCACCTAATGGTTTAGCCACAAAGTCAAAGGCTCTACTGTACATAGAAGCAAAGGTATTTTCCATTCCTTCTTTCATCGTGCTTGAAAACATAATTTCAGCAGTAGGACATTCATCCATAATCCGATTTAATGCTTCACTTCCATTCATAACCTGCATCTCTACATCTAAGGTGCCGAACTTTCTTAAATCTGCAGAATCATCCACAATCAGCACTTTAACTTTATCCATGTAAGGAGACCTACTTTCCAAGAAGATATCTCTTCATATTGCTAAGGAAGTTGCTTTTTTGTAAATTCAATTCTCCACCAAATGAATGGCTTGTATATCTCGATGCAATATCCATAAGAGCTTTAGATACATTAGCTTCAGAATCAAAAAGGATAAAGGGTATTTGTCTTGAAACAGCTTTGGAAACAGTTCTTTCGTCCGGCAGGTAACCAAGTGCTACACTTTCCAGACCCAAAAATTTCTTAAGTGCATTTTGAAGCCGGATAATCGTTTCTTTGCCTTCCTTATTTGTGAAAACCCTATTACAAACCAGAAAATATAGAATTTCTTTTTTGACGGAATGTATGTATTTCATTGTAGAATAGGCATCCATTACGGAAGTCGGTTCAGGCGTAGTAATAACGATTAACTCATCAACACATAACAGAAATTTTGCCGAGTCTTGAGTTATACCTGCCCCCATATCAAACAAAATATAATCATAATCCGTCAACAGCAAACTAAATTCTTCATTAAACCGCATAAACTTGTTTTCATCGAGGGAAAAGAGGCTTGTCAGCCCTGTTCCACCCGTAATGATTGAAATACTCTCTGGGCCTGCCGTCATAATATCTATCAAGCTACGACCACTTTCAAAGAAATCAACGATACTGTAAGATGAATGTTCACCAATCAAAATATCTATATTTCCCATCCCAATATCCATATCGAACAACAGGACCTTTTTTCCTTGTTTGGATAAAGCGAGGGAAAAGTTCAAAGAAAAGTTAGATTTTCCGACTCCACCTTTACCACTTAAAATGGCAAGAGTTTTAGCCGGTGATTGATTTTGGTGGGTTTCCAGTCTTCTTCGTAAGTTCTCAGCTTGATCTTTCATATTTTTTAGCCCCAAAAGCCGTTTTCAATAGCTGTGATGATGTAGCTTTTTCTATATCATCTGGTACATTCTGTCCATTTGTAATATAAGCGGCTCCTAGTTTATGAGCGTGTATAAAATTAAATATAGCCCCGAAAGTTGATGTCTCGTCAGCTTTTGTAAAAATGATCTGTTTAATTGGTATGCTAGCAAACTGCCGATAAATATCTTCCATATCCTTTTGCTTCGAAGTTAATGACAAAACTAAATATGTTTCCATCTCATCTGTAAAATCAATAATTTCACTAAGGTCTTTAACATACTGTGGATTGTGAAAATTCCTTCCAGCAGTATCTATAAATACAAAGTCATAATGAGAAAACCGTTCCGTTGCTTTTTTAAAATCTTCCAAATTATACGCTACTTCAATCGGAACATTTAAAATCTTTGCATACATCTTAAGCTGATCTATTGCTGCAATCCTGTATGTATCTGTCGTAATGAAAGCCACTTTTTTACCATGCCTAAGCATGGTCTCTGCTGCTACTTTAGCG
>NZ_JBFUIB010000313.1:0-4369 GCF_056402095.1 Peribacillus sp. P4_C12 | reverse complement strand
GCTTTAGTCACTAAGACGGATTCAGGCATGGGATGTGGCAGGTCCTGGCCACTGTGTAATGGTCAATTGATCCCTGACAAAATTACGCTTGAATTAGTTATTGAGCTTTCCCATCGACTTGTTTCAGGTGCTGGAGGATTCATGGTTTTAATTTTATCTTATATGTCTTGGAGAAAAATAGGGCATATACGTGAAGCACGCTTTTTATCTGTTATTTCTTTTAGTTTTCTAGTTCTTCAAGGGCTTATTGGAGCAGCAGCGGTTCTTTGGTCACAATCTGATTTCGTTCTGGCTCTCCATTTTGGTATATCACTAATTTCCTTTGCTTCTGTCTTTTTATTAACACTTTTGATTTTTGAAGTCGACAAGAAGTTCGAAGCTGAAAAACTTATAGTTGATAAGCGAATGAGCTTTCATATTATTGGTATACTAATTTTCACCCTAATAGTCGTATATACGGGTGCACTTGTGAGACATACAGAATCTAGTTTAATCTGTAAGGATTGGCCTTTATGTGTAAATGACAACCTTGCACTCCCTTCCAACCTTTATGAATGGATTCAGATGGGTCACAGATCCATTGCTGGGGCATTATTCATTTGGGTATCTTACGTGGCGTTTATTGCACATAAATATTACAAGCATCAAAAAGTAATATATGGCGGTTGGATTTCTGCATTCATTCTCGTTTTTTTACAAGTTACCGCTGGAGCCTTTATTATTTTTTCCAGACAGAATTTATATATTGCATTGGCACATGCCTTATTCATAGCTTGCTTTTTTGGCGTAATGAGCTATTTAATGCTGCTGACTTCTAGAAGCAAAAAAAATGCATTAGCCATTAAAAGAGGCAGTGCAACACATACCGTCAACGGACAGGATGAACAAGAAATAACACCAACCATACCCGCTCGCTAATGTCTGATTGTTCAATTAATAGATTCAAAAAAAGCCATCATTTCTCAGAATGATGGCTTTTTTGTATAAGAAAGACAAATTCGATGTAACCAACTTAGCCCAAAGGAGGGCATACAGCAGCTTGAAATCTCAAGGGTACTAATATGCCCAACCTCGATAACTATGTCCTTATTCAGTGGTATTACTTCGTTATTTCAATCAATAAATCACCAGTACTAATCGCTTCACCATCTTTAACATAGATGTCTTTAATAGTCCCAGAGAATGGCGCCTGCACGGTTGTTTCCATTTTCATGGCTTCCGTAATTATTAGGTGATCACCCTGCTTAACTTGATCCCCTTTTTCGACGACAACACGAATGACCGTACCAGGCATTGTTGCACCAATATGCTCTTTATTTTTTAAATCCGCTTGCAATTTAGCTACTACGGACGATTTAATGTTTTCATCCTTAATGATTACTTCACGTGATTGACCATTCAATTCAAAATACACAACACGTGTTCCATCAGCCAATGGTTGACCGATTGATACTAATTTAACGATAAGCGTTTTACCCTTTTCGATTTCAACTTCGATTTCTTCCCCTAATCTCAAGCCATATAAGAAAGTGGCCGTATCAAGGTTTGAAACATCGCCGAACAATTCAATAGTTTTATTGTAATCCAAGAATACTTTTGGATATAGGGCATATGCAAGTACATCAAAATCTGTGACTGCACGTCCCAGTTCCTTGAATAATTCTTCTTTTAAAGCACCAAAATCTACGTCTTCCAACAATTCACCCGGTCTTACAGTAATAGGTTTTTTGCCTTTCAAGATAACTTCCTGAAGCTCTTTTGGGAATCCCCCAACCGGTTGTCCCAAATAGCCTTCGAATAACTCTATTACGGAATCAGGGAAATCAATGGTTTGGCCTTTTGTAAGGACATCTTCTTCAGATAGGTTATTTTGCACCATAAATAAGGCCATGTCTCCTACAACTTTAGAAGAAGGCGTTACTTTAACAATATCTCCGAACATTGCATTAACGCGCTGATACATTTCTTTGACATCATGCCAGCGTTCTCCTAGCCCTACCGCTTTAGCCTGCTGCTGCAAATTACTGTATTGACCTCCAGGCATTTCATGTTTGTATACTTCAGTATGAGGTGCATTCATACCACTTTCAAAGTCATGATAAAATTTTCTGACTTCTCCCCAGTATTCGCCTAACCGCTCTAGTGAATCAACTTCCAATTTAGGCTGTCTGCTTGAGCCTTCTAATGCATAATGAAGCGTTTGTACACTTGGTTGTGAAGTCAATCCTGCTAGAGATCCAATCGCCGTATCAACAATATCCACGCCAGCTTCAATCGCTTTTGAATACATGTAAATTCCATTTCCACTCGTATCATGAGAATGCAGATGGATTGGAAGGGAAGTTGCTTCTTTCAATTCTGATACCAGACGGTAAGCGGCCTCCGGTTTAAGAAGTCCTGCCATATCCTTGATAGCTAAAATATGAGCACCGGCATGTTCCAACTCCATCGCCATATTTTTATAGTACTCGATATTATATTTGCTACGTGACGGATCATTTAAATCCCCAGTATAACAAATGGCCGCTTCCGCAATTTTACCCGATTGACGGACTGCATCTATCGCCACTTCCATACCTTTTACCCAGTTTAAACTGTCGAAGATCCGGAAAACATCAATTCCTGCATCCGCTGATTTCTCAACGAATTCGCGAATGACATTGTCAGGGTAATTTTTATAACCCACTGCATTTGAAGCCCTTAATAGCATTTGTAAAAGCACATTCGGTGCTTTTTTTCTAAAGCTTAATAGACGGTCCCATGGATCTTCTTTCAAGAACCGATAAGCTACATCGAAAGTTGCCCCGCCCCACATTTCCATAGAAAACAAATTAGGAAGAAGTTTCGCCGTAGGCTCAGCGATATCAAGAATATCTTTCGACCTAATTCTCGTTGCCAATAAAGATTGATGTGCATCACGGAAAGTCGTATCAGTAATCAATACCTCTTTCTGATCTTTAATCCAATTAACAAGCCCCTCTGCACCTTGTTGTTCCAGAATATTCTTCGTACCCGAAATAAGCGGCAGTCCGGCAACATTTGGAATTGGCGCTAAATCGAAGACAGGTTTTTTCTTTTTTTCCACTCCCGGGAATCCATTTACCGTGACATTACCGATATATGAAAGCATTTTTGTTCCACGGTCTTTTCTGACTGGGAAGGTAAATAGTTCCGGTGTTGAATCAATAAAGGAAGTATCGTATTCACCACTAATGAAATTCTCATGTTTTACAACATTTTCAAGGAATGGAATATTCGTTTTAATTCCACGAATCCTGAATTCCTTAAGGTTACGAACCATTTTTGATGCAGCCTGTTCAAATGAAAGCGCATGTGTCGAAAGTTTAACGAGAAGTGAATCATAATATGGTGTGATAACAGCCCCTTGGAACCCATTACCAGCGTCCAAACGAACACCAAAACCTCCACCAGAACGATACACCATCATTTTTCCAGTATCCGGCATAAAATTATTCAATGGATCCTCAGTTGTTACCCGTGACTGTATTGCAAAACCATGTGTTTTAATACCAGCTTGTTCAGGAATCCCAATCTTTTTGCCATGAAGTTCATGTCCTTCAGCAATCATGATTTGTGATTGAACAATATCGATACCTGTAATCATTTCAGTAATGGTATGCTCAACCTGTACCCTTGGATTGACTTCAATAAAGTAAAATTCATCATTTGCAACAAGGAATTCGACAGTACCCGCGTTGACATAGTCAATATTTTTTGACAATTTGACTGCTGCCTCACAAATTCTTTCACGTAAGTCCTCAGAAAGCGAAACAGAAGGTGCCACTTCAACAACTTTTTGATGACGTCTCTGAACAGAACAGTCACGTTCGTATAAATGCACGATATTCCCGTGAGTATCAGCCAAAATTTGAACTTCAATATGTTTTGGATTTTGAATAAATCTCTCTACATAGACTTCATCATTCCCAAAGGCTGCTTTGGCTTCAGATTTTGCGCGATCATAAGCCTCTTCAACATCTTCAACTTTCTCAACGATTCGCATTCCGCGCCCGCCGCCGCCTAGAGACGCTTTTATAATAATTGGAAAACCGTATTGTTCACCAAATTCTTTAACTTCTACCACACTTGTTACAGGACCTTCGCTACCCGGGATGACCGGAATATCAGCTAGTTCTGCTTGTGTTCTTGCTTTTACTTTGTCACCAAACATATCTAGGTGTCTTGATTCTGGTCCGATAAAGATAATGCCTTCTTCTTCACAACGTTTAGCAAAATCAATGTTTTCTGAAAGGAAACCATAACCAGGATGAATCGCATCGACTCCGCTCATCTTAGCAATTGCAATAATACCTTCAATGTCCAGGTATGCATCAATCGGCTTTTTGCC
>NZ_JBFUIB010000312.1:0-4375 GCF_056402095.1 Peribacillus sp. P4_C12 | reverse complement strand
TCTCTAAGGGAATATTCCCCTCCAAATGTTTACGAAGAATATATTTCATTTTTTATCACTCCTTAGCATACTTTCATTATATACGAACGTATGTTTTTTATGCAAATAAAAAAAGAACACTAGTTCGTATTTTTTAACAGAGAAATTCCTTAAAAGATAAACATAAAATTTTTTTAAAATAATTCGTTGACTTTTTATTAAAAAAACTTATAATAAATTATGTACTTAAGTAATAGAACAAGCTAATTAATACATACGACTTGTTAGCTCAGTGGGAGAGCACTTCCTTGACAGGGAAGGGGTCGTGGGTTCGAATCCCTCACAGGTCATCCGAACGGCGGAAGCATTGTTAAGCAATGTTTTTGCCGTTTTTTATTTTATCAATTTACTATACAAAGAAGATCGTTACGTATAAACCTTACCCTCGAATATCTTGTTCGGGGGTTTTCTATGTCCATAGAATAGAATGGAACAGTGTCGATAATAGATATTTCATAGATGAAATTGTGAATTTCTGTAGGGGGAAATGCTAGTTTCGCAGAAAAAATCATGAAAGACTAAAAATTCAATCGCAAGGAAAATATTAAATTAAATGGTAAAATAACTGTGAGAACAGAGTAGCAAAAATAGATACTTTCCTTGTTATATTAAAAGATAAGCTGGTAGCAGGAAAGGGCAATATATGTGGAAGGATAGTAAAGTGAAGGGGAACCATGTATTTTAATAAAGAAGGAGAGATTTACATGCGATTAGTAGGAAAGAAAATTATCAGTCTTGTGCACCATGATTTTGAAGATTTAGAGCTCTGGTATCCAATCTTGCGTTTAAAAGAAGAGGGAGCGATTGTTCACCTCGCTGGAGAAAAGGCAAATGAAACGTATATTGGAAAATATGGTGTGCCTGCTGTATCAGATTTTGCATATAGTAGTATTAAAGCGGATGAATATGATGCCATCCTTGTCCCAGGAGGTTGGGCCCCTGATAAAATTCGTCGTTTTCCTGAAGTGATTACACTTATCCAGAGCATGGAAGAAAGTAAAAAGCCAATCGGACAAATCTGTCATGCAGGATGGGTCTTAATCTCTGCTAAAATTTTGCAGGGGAAGAATGTTACGAGTACACCTGGTATTAGAGATGATATGGAGAATGCGGGGGCAACATGGATAGATAAGGCTGTTGTAGTAGACGGACATCTTGTATCCAGCAGACGTCCTCCAGATCTTCCAGATTATTTAAGAGAATTGATAAAAGTAATTGAAAAACGCTAAAATATAATATGACAAAAAAAGTGATTTTTCCTCCTGGAGAAATCACTTTTTTATCAATGAATTTCTGATTAAAAAATATTTCTAGAAAATATAATAAAGAACGAACTCAGAATGTTAGTAATTATGGTCTCAAAATTGTAACTGCTTATACAGTAAAATTCAGGATCCAGTAAACAAAGTGTTGTGAAGTGTTATTGAGATGTTTGAAGGTAAGGTAAAAATCAGAAGAGGATAAAAAGTATTCGTACCAACTAGCAATTCTTTATTAAAAGAAATAAGTCAAAACTCTAGGAGCGGGTGTCGTTATCGACACCGGCTTCTTTTCAATATGAGGAAAGACTATGGATATGTTTACTTAGTATTGATCGAGACTATTTTTCGAATAATAGTAACAAAATACTATTTGCGCGGGGGTAAGGTTTGAAAAATATTCGAGAAATTTTCATTGACGATTTAAAAAGTATTTATAGGAATTTGCTTGTCTGTATCGTTGTTATTTTTCTAATGTTTATCCCGTCTATTTATGCTTGGTTTAACATTGTTGCTTCTTGGGACCCTTATGCCAATACGGAAGGCATCCTTGTCGGTATTTCCAATAATGATAAAGGTACAGAGTTAAATGGTGAAGCCGTGAACTTAGGCAATGAAGTTATAGAGGGGCTAAAGGGGAATTCAGATTTAGGCTGGAGATTCACAACAGAAAAAGATGCCATTGCAAAGGTGAAAAAGGGAGATTATTACGCATCTATCATCATTCCAGCTGATTTTTCAGAACATATTGCGACCATCATGACAGATGATCCCATTAAAGCGGAGATTGATTACTATGTTAATGAAAAAATCAATTCCATTGCTCCTAAAATGACTGCAGCAGGGGCTAATAGTATTGTGGACAATGTGAGCAAAAGCTTTATTAAAACAGCTAGCGGGAGTATCCTTTCAATCTTTAATGAACTGGGAATCACATTGCAAAATGAGTTACCGACCATTAAAAAAATGAAGAATATGGTGTATTTATTAGAGGAGAAACTGCCTGAGCTTGAGCAAAATATCAAAACGGTCCAAACACATGTAAAAAGGGCTGAAGACATCATTAAGATGGTTAATGATGGTCTGGATTCAATTGAAGGAATAACGTCACAAAAAGACAAATTAGTGTCAGACGTTTCTAGTTATGTAGATTCAACAAGGCAGGCATTCGAGGGGATCAATCCACTATTAGTAAATGATCTTGCAAATGTAAGAAGCGATAATGAATCTATTTTAGTGCTGGCAAACCGGTTAACGAATCAGGAGTTGCCTAGCAATGAGGTGGATCAGATAGTTGAACAAGGGATAACGAGGATAAAAAAAGAGTTGTACCTGTTGGACAGTATGTATAATTTATTGGTGAGAGTCAATCAATTTAGTGAGAATAACTGGCTTCAACCAGAAATAAAGCTAATGGATAATCTGCGGGATAATGCTTCGAATCAACTTCAAGCGCTGAATAACCGTTCCTTTGGCTCACTTATAGATCTTGGTGAGAACAATGATAAAGTCTTGGCAAGCTTCCAGGATAACTATTCAAAGGAAACAGGACCAAAATTCAATGAAATTTGGAATGAAACGGATTCCATATTGAAAAAAGTTCAGCTCACAATGGAAGAGGGTAGCCAGGTTCTTCCTGAAGTAAGGACACTGTTAAATGAGACCAATCGAACGTTGGAAACTCGCACAGGAGAAATCGATAAGTTACAGAATAAGTTTCCAGAAATCGAAACGAAAATAAAGGCTCTAGCGGCTAAAATGAGAGAAATCGATAAGTCTTATAACATGGAAGAAGTGATTGCTTTCTTAAAAAATGACATCGAGCAAGAAAGCGACTTCTTTTCAGAACCAGTGCTACTCAATAAACACAGTTTATTTCCGATTCCAAACTATGGATCAGCCATGTCCCCATTCTTCACCGCACTTTCACTTTGGGTGGGTGGCACAATATTAATTTCAATGCTAAGCGTGGATGTTTCTCATAAAGTTTACAGCCCGTATCAAATATATATTGGGCGGTACCTAATATTCTTCATCATTGGGTTAATGCAGGCACTCAGTGTTTCTATAGGCAATATTATCCTAATTGATGTATATGTAGCTGATAAATTTGAGTACATCGTGTTTTCTGTCTTGATTAGTACAGTATTTACACTCATTGTCTACACCTTTGTTTCAGTTCTTGGAAATGTGGGAAAGGGAATAAGTGTTGTCTTAATGGTCCTCCAAATATCAAGTTCAGGCGGGACTTTCCCTATTCAAGTGACACCACTATTTTTTCAACATATCAATCCCTTCTTGCCATTCACCTATGCAGTTGGTTTACTTCGTGAATCGGTTGGGGGAATAACCTGGAGTGTTGCTGGCAAGGATATTTTTGTCTTATTTCTCTTTTTAATAATCACTCTCATCTTAGGTATCGTTCTGAAGAAACCATTGCATGCTAGAACACAAAAAATGAAGGATAAATTATATGGAAGCAGAATTTTTTAAAATAGAAACGAGAATATATGTATGTCTCCAGTTCGTCAAATAGGTAGGGTAGTCTTTGGAGTCTGTCAAGTATGTTTGCGCTAGAAATTGGTCCAACTACTTTTCTTAAATGTGAAAGGTTGGCGCGTTTACAAAAATCATCATTGAAGAATAGTCTGGATCCTTTTTTATTAAGGGTCTCAGGCTATTTGTCTATTTATGGGTTGGAACTAGAATAATGTTTCTTACGAAATTAAGTAGTATTGCTTTATTTATACAATAAAAAGAGTTGATTGAAAAATACCGATAAATTAGAATTTTTGCATTTTTATAGTTGACAAAAACCATTGGATTAATCATTATTAAGAAATAATGTTTAGTAAATCAATGCGATTTAAAAGTGGGGTGACTTTATGTATTTAACAATAGATGGAATTGAAAAAAGTTTTTTGAATGAAAAGAAAGAAAGCATAAAGGTGCTCGATGAGATTAACATAGAGGTCGAGAAAGGAAGCTTCGTTTCGATTGTTGGGCCATCAGGCTGCGGTAAATCGACACTCCTGTATCTAATTGCTGGTCTGGATAAGGCTGATAAAGGGGAGATC
>NZ_JBFUIB010000311.1:0-4399 GCF_056402095.1 Peribacillus sp. P4_C12 | reverse complement strand
CTGTAAAGGCTCCGTCACTGTGGCACTTTTATAGGTATTCATGCCATATCCAAAAGGACTTAGGCATTTTCCCAGCCGTCAGCAATCCAAGACTGCTGCCCAAGCTTATTTTTTCGCCAGGCACGAACACTACGGACATCTCAGTCCGTGCGAGCATGGACTTTCCTCTACTGCAAAAAAATGCAGCAGCAATTACCCAAACGTTAACATAACATTATTGATTATAATACATTATTCAAGAAAACACAATACAAATTATTCTACCTTTTAAAAACATTAATCAAAAAGCTTGTTTCCAAATACGTGCTTTTCCAAGTTGGATAACCGTTTAAGGATATCAAAGTTAGTGGTACCCGGAGTGGCACCAGGTGCAGGTTGGCTCGGACGTTTTGTACTCTCTTCGGCCTGTTTTTTTAATTTAAGATTTTCTTGTTTAAGATCATCAATTTCCTGATGAAACACTTCATAATCTTTAATGATTAGATCCAGAAATTGATCCACATCCTCAGGTTTATAACCCTTTATGGCTGTTTTAAAATCTTTTTCAAGAATATCTTTAGCCGTTAATTTTATCTTATCGGATAGCATAAGACTTCACCTCAATACTTTCGCCAATACAATCGACTTTTTATTATTTTTTCAAATCTACTTGGGTTTGTCAACGAAACACTTTTTTTATACGTCATACTTTTTTTAGTGCCCGATATGTACTCCCATAAATCTGTATCTAATTTTCATCATAATATGAATATGCTTTTGAAACAACTTTTAGTCCATAATTATTTTTACTGTGCTAATCTTCGGACCAACTGTCTTCTTCTGCAGCCAGTTGCAGATCATCAAAGCTTATCTGTAAAATAGGGTATAGTTGAGTTTCCGCTTTTTTCATTGCTTCGTAATAAGGATATTGGGCGGATCCTTCTTTTTCGGGATCAAAAATGATTAGCATGGCATCACTTTTATGGACCATATAACGATTTTTAGTTTTCAGCTGTTGTGGTCCTTCATACGGTTTTTTGAAGATGGATTCTATAAAATCAGCGCGTGCTAAAATGGAACGGTAATAGTCTTGATTCGTCTCGTTCCATGACTCTTCCTKTTTCAGGAAGGGAGTAAGTACCCCTAATTTAAGCTGGGTATATTCTTCCTGTATCTCGAATACTACTTCTGCACTCCATAGTTCCGTTCCTAACTGGCCTGAAATAATTACCCATTCTAACCCCTCTTCCACCAATGGTAAAAGACGTTGCTTAATTGCTTTTTTTATATATTTTACTGCTTCATGATCATTTTTAAATATTCCCAATTCAAAAGCTTTGTAGCCAGTTATATACAAAACCTTCATTACTTGGCTAATCTCCCTTTTCGCATGATTATGTAAGAAGATAAGGGCTTAAAATAAGCCCTTAAATTTCAATATCCGAAATGCCCAGGTGGGCAGCAATGATGGTGATGGTGTTGCGGCCTTCCACAAATAAAGTTTTGAGTGTAACACTCATTCACTACAGATTGAGTATGTGGAAAGTAATGTTTATACGTGTTTACATGTTTATTAACGGTTGTAGTATGTGATGGGTGAACGACAGGTATCACTGTGTTCGAAACGTTTGTATTAACATATTGCTGCGTTGGAGATACCTGTGCTGGGGCTACTTGAGATGGAAGTGCTTGTGTTGGACCATATTGCGCTGGAGATACCGCAGTCGGATAACCGCCAGCCATCGGACCATATTGCGCTGGAGATACCGCAGTCGGATAACCGCCAGCCATCGGACTAGTATAAGCTCCCATTACATGGGAAGGTTTTTTTCCAGTTGAAGCACCCATTACATTTGATGCTCCCATAACATTCGATGCACCCATTACATTGGATGTTCCCATAACATTGGATTTGTGTCCTCCACAATTACGAAAATTCATTTATATTACGTCCCCTTTCGTCATGATAATTTTGGTCTTACCATTATAGACTATGAAAAAAAGGGGCTACGTGTACTGATGAAAAGACCTATTTATACGTAATAAGTATAAAACTCTATGCGACAACCTAAAGTACACATCGTTATATATGATAGCCCTACAAAAGTGCTTGCAGAGTGAATTTCTTATAATAAGGAGTAGAAACTTTCTTTTAATGATGTAAATAAAACAATCGTTAAACAAAGGACAACAAAAAATAGAAATAAAGTCGTTTTATACATTTCTCCGCTCCGCTTTCACCTTGAATTTAAATGATGTAAGGCATGAAATGAATGTTTCAGAATTTCACCCTCAACCATTACCATTTTACACATAATGACTGAATGCTACAATATTTGTAACCATTTTTTTTAATTTCATAATCACCTATTTATTGACTATGTAGATTCCAATTAAAGACTATCTATATTATACAAGTCTACCCTTAGAACCTTTTTTCCTCTCGAGTCTTTGAATCCTTTTTTCCAGATCCAAGATTTTTTTTCCTAGATGGCTGCCATTCTCTGTCCTCATCATCTCTTGATGCGCATTTCTAGTACAATTTATTGCTGAAGCGATGTCCTTAAATTGATGTTCGAATAATTTTGCACATTCAATCTGAGCCTGTATCCTTAAATGAAAATCCCCTTTTAAAGCAACTTCCTTCCAAATCTCCAACGCTTCATTGAATTGCTTTTGCTTCTTTTTCTGAAAGGCTAAAGCATGGCCAGCTATAATCCGATCTTCCTCACTTCCTACTTCCAATATTCTTTGATAGGTCTCAACCGATTCCTCTTTTTTTCCTAGATAATCGAGCCAGCGTGCAATTTCCATCGACTCTTCCGTATATCCATCTATTTGAAGAATTTTCCGGGACAAGTGAATATACAGAGTGATTAGTGATAAAATATCCACTTCATTATGCTTCATGATTCCAAACAAAATTTCCGGGTTCTTTCTTTCAACGAAATCAAAGTAAATCATCGGCGCCAAATATCCAGGAATATCATCCTCTCTATGTACACCTAAAATGTCTGTTTCGACAACGGATAATTTTACACGTTCTAATTTGTTTTTCCAAAGGCGTCTTGAAGCATGATACAAATCAAAATGTCCGAATTCAGGCAGTTTTGGAACATGTTCCTTTATCAAGGTATGTCTGGTTTTTAACTGCGGCCAATCAAATGATTTACCATTATATGTGACAAGGGTTTCATAATTGATGTTTTCCAGAAAGCTTTGGTAAAGCGGTATTTCACTACCAGGCTGTGGCAAGATATGCTGTTTTACGACCACTTCTTCACCTTCTAAATAGGCATAACCTAGTAAAAAAATTGTATTTCCGGCACCACCGCCAAGCCCTGTTGTTTCGGTATCGAAGAAAAAGAGTTCTTCGCTTTTTACACCTTTAGCGGAAAGGGGATGCGCTAATGAAGTTTGATTCCATTCTTTCACAATCTTTTTCAACTCAGAAAATGAATACAACCCATGCTTATGATTAAGGGGATAGCGGACTTCACGGATGAAACAATAGTCATCATCGAAATGAAAGGAAACGGTACCGTTCTCCAGCCACTTATCATAAAAAGGAATATCTGTATTTACTGTCGGGCTATCTTCCTCTATAGGAGAAGGATTGTTCACTGGTTCTAAGTTCATATGTGTTTTCATACGATTCAATTTATTTTTTAATGACAAAATACTGCACCTCTATTCACATACCCCTGCATTTGATGCATGGTTTTCCTTACAAAACAGATCCAATAACCGCTTAGCATCACTTTTGGCTGTCTTCGAAGCAGATTCCGTTCCGATACAGGAAGGACAGCCGTTTTCACAAGAACAATTTTCGATCATTGATTTTGTTTCCAACAAAATGACCGCAGCATTTTCAAACACTTTATCACTTAGTCCTATTCCACCTGGATAACTGTCATAAATAAAAATGGTGGGTTTTTCATTATGTGCTGCTTTAACTTGTGGATACACATGAATATCATGGGGATCGCACATTACATAAAGCGGAATCATGTAATTCAGCGCATGTGAGGCACCTATCATTCCTTGCTCGATTCGATTTTCATCCCATTCAAAAATATCAGGTTCCATGGAAAGCATGGCAGAACTCGTATGAAGTTCCACTTCTGGGAGGCTGATTGGCCCTGATCCAATATTTTCATGAGTCTCAAATTTAATTTTTTTGAATATTGTAGGCATCGCCCGGATAGAGACATCTCCAAAAGCTGCTGTAGTTGAAGAGAATGTTTGCTGTTTATCCACTTCCAAGACAGATAACTGAACAGCAAGGTTAGCATCCGTGTAATAGTCCACATTGACTTCACGTACATACGCTTTCTTTTCTTCCCAATCTAATTCTTCCACTTGGAATTGTATTCCTTGATGCAAATAAATTGCTTCATCCTTCTTCACGATGAAGCAA
>NZ_JBFUIB010000310.1:0-4408 GCF_056402095.1 Peribacillus sp. P4_C12 | reverse complement strand
CTCCAACGGTACTAATCATATTACCTGTATTGAGACCTTGATTGTCCAAGAATGTAAATACGCGACGAGGCATCCCCATCAGCCCTAAGAAATGTTGAATAAAGAATGTTAGATGGAAACCAATCAAGAACGTCCAAAATGTGATTTGCCCCAATTTTTCATTTAACATAGTTCCAAACATCTTCGGCCAATAGAAATTGATTCCAGCCAATAAACCTAATACAACCCCACCGACAATTACATAGTGGAAATGGGCAACAACGAAATAACTATCATGGTATTGATAATCAGCAGGTGCGGATGCGAGCATGATACCTGTTACGCCACCCATGGTAAATGTAGGAATAAAGGCAACTGCATAAAGCATTGGAACCGTGAACTTGACGCTTCCTCCCCACATCGTAAAAATCCAGTTGAATATCTTAATACCTGTTGGTACAGCGATAGCCATGGTAGCCACCGCAAAGATTGCATTTGCGATAGGACCTAAACCAGTTGTAAACATATGATGGGCCCAAACCATGAAACCTAAGAAACCGATTAAAACGGTAGCAAATACCATCGATGAATAACCAAATAATCTTTTTCGAGAGAATGTCGCAAAAATTTCAGAAAAAATACCAAACGCCGGAAGAATCAGAATATATACTTCTGGGTGACCGAATATCCAGAATAAATGCTCCCAAATAATCGTATTACCTCCAGCTGCTACATCAAAGAAATTCGAGCCAAACATCCGGTCAAACATCATTAACACTAATCCTACAGTAAGTGGAGGAAAAGCAAATAATATTAATGCAGAAACAACAAACGTTGACCATGTAAACAGCGGCATACGCATGTAGGTCATACCAGGCGTACGCATATTTATAATGGTTACAAGGAAGTTGATCCCTGCAATTAATGTTCCCAGTCCGGATATCTGTAATCCTAGGACGTAAAAATCAATACCATGGCCTTCAGAGTGCAGAGAAAGTGATGCATACGATGTCCAGCCCGCATCAGGTGCCCCTCCTAGAAACCATGAAAGATTTAAGAATATACCTCCAAAGAAAAATAACCAAAAACCTAATGAGTTTAAAAATGGGAACGCAACATCACGAGCCCCTATTTGTAATGGCACAACTGCATTCATTACAGCGAATACTAATGGCATGGCTGCCAGGAAAATCATCGTCGTGCCGTGCATGGTCAAAATTTCATTATAAAATCCGGCACTTACAAAGTCATTATTTGGGATTGCAAGCTGGATACGAATAAACATCGCTTCCAAACCGCCGATCACAAAGAACAATCCGCCAGAAATAAGATATAAGATGGCGATTTTCTTATGGTCTACCGTTGTCAGATAATCCCAAATCGTAGCGCCAAATCCTTTTTTATTAGCGTACGTACTCACGATTTAACCTCCTTAATCAATGTTCTATTTTCCTTCCACCTTCAGCTGTAAAAGATAAGCTGCAAGTGCATTAATTTGTGAATCTGAAAGTTCACCGTAAGTACCGGTCATCGTGTTACCCGGTTTATACTTCTCAGGATCCTTGATCCAATTTTTCACATTTTGTTCAGTATGATCCAAAACTCCAGCTACTTTCTCACGTTCACCAAATGTAGCCAGATTCGGAGCTTGACGGGCAGCCTCAGGTCTACTGTCATTAGGCGTAACCGCATGACAACCGATACAGCTTTGGTTAAAGACGTCTTCACCCTGTTTTGCTAAATCACCAGTAACAGTGGGTTCTTTTGCAGACTTCATATCTTTAGTCCATGCTTCAAAGTCGGATTTAGATTTTGCTACCACTTTAAAATCCATCAAAGCATGGGAAGGTCCGCAAAGCTCAGCACATTTCCCGTAAAATAAATTATTCGAATCTTCTGCCTTTTTACTATCGAATTCTAAGAAAAACTGATTAACTCCATCTGTATTTGTATCCATCTTTCCTCCGGCAGCCGGTACCCAGAATGAATGCTTAACATCTGAAGCAGTTAAATTGAAATACACTTTTTGGTCAGTTGGTACGACCAAATCCTGACTTGTAACAACACCAAGGTCTGGATATTCAAACTCCCACCAATAAAGGTTCGCCCTAACATTTACTACAAGTGCGTCCTTCGTCTTTCCATCCTTATCTTTCTTATCCATTGCTTTTGTGTCAGCTAAGTCAAAAGTTGTGACGACAGTTGGAACAGCCAGAACAATTAAAAGAAGGATAGGAATAACAGTCCAGATAATTTCAAGTTTATGACTTCCTTCAATTTGTTTTGGTATTGTTTCGTCGCCTTCCTTTCGGCGGAAGCGTAGTAACACTACAACGAACAAAATAACCACAACAATAATAACCAGTACCATGATTAACGTACTCAATATCAGTAAATCATACTGAGATTGCGCAACATTGCCAGCTGGCTTCAGCGCGGATAGGAATGGTTCGCCGCAGCCCGAAAGGACAAGTCCTACAATACCCAGCAAAGCAATTAGGCGCCATTTGTGCAGCCTTTTTTTCATAGCTTCAGAAACCCCTCTTTCGTCAAAATTTTCTCACAAAAATAAAAATGGGCGCAATTGCGAATATTCTCTCTATGTCAATTTCTAAAAAAAAGAAAGAATCCCTAATCTAAGGAATTATTAAAATGGCACATGTAACCGCTCTTATGAAGTACTCTCTTGATGCGTTCTCAGTTTATATGTATGGTTAGCGGTTAGTGGACAATTATTGATAAGTAAGCTGCAGCCTGTCAAAGAACAGGCTGCAATATACATTATTTAACTAATACTAAATGAGTGTGACAATAACCATCGCTACAAATAAAATGGTCATATAGTTTAAAGAATATACAAACATGGATGTTGCCCATTTAACATCATCTTTCTTTCTATACCCTTTTATTCCCAAAACAAGCCAACCTGTGCTCAATAAAGCAGCCAGAACAACTAACGGAGTACCTAAAGGTGTTAAAAAGAAAGGAATAAACATTAATGCAATAATCCATAACATAATCGATTTTTTTGCGGCCTTGAACCCTTTCACAACTGGAAGCATTGGCACTCCCGCTGCACGGTATTCTTCGACACGTCTCATTGCAAGTGCATAAAAATGAGGAGGCTGCCACAAAAACATAATAGCGAACAAAACCCACGCCATAGTATCAAGACCAGGATCAACGGCAGCCCAGCCAATAAGTGGAGGAACAGCACCGGAAATGCTGCCTATAATTGTATTTGAGACAAATCTCCGCTTAAAAACCATAGTATATAAGACAACATAGGCAAATACGCCAAATGCACCGATTATGGCAGTTGTCATATTAGTCAAAGCGAGTAAAATTAGTCCAGCAGCAATCAAGCCAAAGCTTAACACCAATACCTTTGAAGGCTGTACTTTCCCAGTTACTGTTGGCCGATTTTTCGTTCTTTCCATTAAATGATCGATATCACGATCATAGTAATTATTAAAACTGCAAGATCCAGCCATAATGAGCGCCGAGCCTGCAAGCGTATAAAACACTACATCAAGATTACTTAAGAAGCTAAGCCCTGAAAAATGAAGGGCTAACCATACGCCGGTAAAAGCTGTAATTATATTTGAATTGACAATCCCCACTTTAATAAGTGAGAGAAAATCCTTCCAAACTGTTGTTTCCGGTATATCCGATTGAAGGGCGGCTTTACTGTCCTTCATGACAGCTTCTGACATACCCCTTGTTTCTGACATTTGTTTTCCTCCTTTAAATCATTCACCAAAGACGCAAATGTAAAAAAAGTTACTTACGATACTATAGAACATTATTTCATACTTTTCGATATTTGTAACCAAGGAAGMGTAAACAAAAAGTAAACTATTTACCAATGACCGTTGTCAATGGAATCCTTTGAGAGCTTTTATTCTTTATATCATGCTTAATAACAGTAAAATTTAGTAAAATCATTTCTTCAATATATTAAAACACATTTTTGGAAGCTTTTGTGAAATTTTTTCGGATAATTTTTGACCAATTTGTGTCGCATGAATTTTACTGTGTTTGCTGGTGTTTCATGTCTTTTATTAATAACATACATAGTCAGTTATTATCATCATCCCCTAGGCTATATCTCTATTTTGCTCCTACTTAAAGATTTACACTCCCTTTATTTCTATCAAAGTCTCTTGTAACTTTCAACTATTTCAGGCGTTTTATTTAATAGGTATAATTTTAACTGAACTTGTAAAATCATTCTATTTTGTGTAATATCAAGAAAGTTCGACAAATATTTATGTAATATCTTATGCTATTATTAAATTATGAAATTTATGGAACTAACTAATTTGGCTCCAGAGAAAAAGGTGGGACTTCTAGTGAAATCGTCTCTTAAATGGTTTGCTGTTTTAACTACGATTGTAATGCTTTTCATCTTACTTGGTGGAGCTTT
>NZ_JBFUIB010000309.1:0-4416 GCF_056402095.1 Peribacillus sp. P4_C12 | reverse complement strand
TGGTATTACTGCATCGATAGCAGACTTTCTTAGTGGATTGACGAACCAGAAAGTGAGTTATCGCAATTGGGTGATCGTGGTTTGTGTCATAGGTGTTTTAATGGGGGTACTTGGTGTTGAAAAGATAATCGCCTACTCCGTGCCGCTTTTCATGGGGATTTATCCTGTCTCGATAGTCATCGTCCTACTCGGTGTATTCCGTAAATATATACCAAACGCAGGAGCCTATAAGGGATCAATATTATTAACATTTATTATCAGCCTATTTGAAACATTAGGAAGTATGGGTATCAACATCAAATTTATGAACGAAATTATTTCCATAATTCCATTCAGTTCAAATGGGTTTGCATGGCTCATTCCAGCTGTAATAGGTTTTATTGGAGGGACGCTTATTCATAAACGAACTTCTAAAAAACAGGTTCATGAAATCCCTTCGAACTCCATTGAATAGCAAAAGCCTTAATCTCAGTGTGAAAAAATGGGCTTTCAATTCTCTTTAAGCATGTTGATAGAGAAATAGAACGGAATTTAAAAGTTGGCATGAAAATTGCAATCAAAATAAAAATGTGATGAATAATCGGAAAAATGGAAATTATGAAGTGAATTTTTTTAACTAGTTAAAAACTCAAATTTAAGGGAGAGAGAAAGTATGAATACGGATAAAAATAGCGATATTATTTATGTTAATGGGAAAATATTTACATCAAATCTGGAACAGCCCTATGCAAGCGCTATGGTAGTGCGTGATGGGCGCATTGAATGGGTTGGAGAACATTCAGAAACCGAGGGAATGAATGGAGAGCGTGTAGATTTTCAAGGGCGACGGGTGCTCCCGGGTTTCATTGATGCGCATCTGCATCCCTTATTTCTAGCTAAAGCTTCCAAGCAAATCCCATGTATGCCACCAGTCGTTGAATCGATTGAAGATTTGATTAAAGAGGTTCGCAAACAGCGTGAATCTCAGAATTCAGAGGATTGGATTGAAAGCTGGGGATATGATGAAGGGAAATTAACGGAAGGGCGTTCACCTTCACGCTGGGATTTAGATAAAGCCACAAATGATGCCCCTGTTATTATAACTCGAACATGCGGCCATATTGTAGTGGTGAATAGTAAGGCATTGGAATTGGCGGGAATTACAAGAGACACTCCAGATCCAGAAGGAGGGTTAATTGATAGAGATTCAGAGGGTGAGCCAACTGGGGTTTTACGAGAAAATGCAAAAGAACTGGTCAATAAAGTGATGCCGGTTCAAACATTTGATGAAGAAACAGATGCTCTTGTGGAACTAAGTCCAAAATTACTCTCACATGGAATTACTGCGATTACTGAGCTTTTAGCAAGAACCAAACCGAGAGATTACTTAGAAATGTATAATGCAGCACACGAAAAGGGCCTCAAGCAACGTACAGTGCTGTACTATATTTGGGAAGATATGAAGAATGACCCGATCTTAGATAAGGACAAAACAAATAGAAAACTCCAAAATCATATTGGAGGGGTTAAACTATTCTCAGATGGCAGCGTATCTGGCCAAACAGCGTGGATCAATCCTCCATTTTTAGGAGAAGGAGAGAACTATGGCATTCAAATGACCTCTAAGGAGGAATTAATAAGTGCAGCTGAAGCAGCCGAGAAAAACAATATTCAACTGGTAATACACGCAATGGGTGAGCAAGCAATTGATTTAATTGTGAATACTTTCTACGGCAAGAAGGGGTGGATCACTGATGGGCCATCCATAAGAATTGAACATGCAGCAATGCCTACAAAGCAAGCTCTTCAACGGGCAGCTGAAGCGGGAATCGCTTTTGTTCCCCAACCAATCTTTTTATATGCTGAAATCGAGAGCTACCTTAATAACTTAGGTACAGAACGTACGAAGCAAACCTATCCAATTCAATCCATGTTAAAGGCAGGTATTAAGATAGCGTTCTCCTCTGATGCACCAGCAACGGCATGGGTTGATCCAGTTAATCCGTTTGTAGGAATTAAGGCAGCTGTCACACGTATTGCATATGATGGTACGGATACAGGGCAGGATCAACGTGTAGATGTGCCAACGGCTATTACGCTTTACACCCGAGCCGCTCAAGAAATCACACGGATTCCAAATGTGGGGCAACTTACACCTGGTTATCATGCAGACTTTATTGTGCTAGACCAAGATATTTTGAATATTAGCCCAGAGGAAATAGATAGAATTCAAGTAGAAGAAACTTATATGGGTGGTCAATTGGTTTTTCAAAAAGAAACGGCCATAACTAACTAAAATATTAGGGACGATTAGGGAGCATACACCCCTTTTCGTCCCATTTTTATTTTAGTTAAATAGATGATCCTATCCTTGTGGGTGTCGAGGTACAGAAGACAAAAAAGCTTCTGTTCTAAATAAAGTGTAAAAAAAATTTTACGGTAGAGGGTAAAAAATTTTACTCCCTTTATGATTTAATGCTTGTTTAGGATATTGCACTGAGTATCAAATTACTAAATAGTTTTTAAAAATGAAAAAAATGTTGGGTTAAAAATCTTGATGGGTTTAGGGAATATCAATTTGAGAACTAAATTGTGGACGGAAAATTAATAATTGGCACATAAATTGCTTTGATAAGTTTTATAAGGTATTCAATTATAGTTTCTATTTACCTTTTTTTTTCATTTTTTGAGGAGGTATAGATATGTCCACTTTAACGTTAAATTCTGCAATTGAAGGTGTAAGGGAAGACGTGATCAACTGGAGGCGTCACTTTCATCAGAATCCAGAATTGTCTTACCATGAAAAGAAGACCTCGCAATTTGTTTACGAAACAATAGAATCATTTGGAAATCTAGAAGTAACACGTCCTACGGATTATAGTGTAATGGCCCGCTTGATTGGCTCACAACCAGGAAAAACATTGGGCATCCGTGCAGATATGGATGCGCTGCCGATTGAGGAAGAGAATTCTTTCGATTTTATTTCTCAAACACCAGGGGTCATGCATGCTTGTGGGCATGATGGTCATACGGCTATGCTACTTGGCGCGGCAAAGATTCTCTCTGGAATGAAGGATCAAATTAAAGGCGAAGTACGCTTCTTTTTTCAGCACGCAGAAGAATACTTCCCAGGTGGAGCTCAGGAAATGGTTGATGCGGGCGTGATGGAAGGTGTGGATTATGTTATTGCAGCCCATCTTATATCAACACTCGAATTTGGGAAGGTTGGCATTTTATATGGTCCGGCGATGGCAGCTCCTGACGGCTTTCATATTACGATTAAAGGAAAAGGCGGGCATGGCTCTGCGCCGCATGACACAATAGACAGTATCGCCATCGGTGCACAAGTGGTCACAAATCTTCAACATATTGTTTCGCGCAACACAGATCCTCTGGACAACTTGGTTCTTTCTATCGGAAAGTTTGTCGGGGGAGAGGCGGCAAATGTAATTGCCAACTCTGTAGAGATTAGCGGAACGGTCCGCAGTTTTGACTTGAAATACCGTGACTCCATGCCAGGCCTTATGAAAAGGGTCTTGAAAGGAATTACAGAAGCACATGGAGCAACCTATGAATTTGAATATCTATGCGGATATCGTCCAGTAATAAACAATGATGAAGTGACGAAGGTTATTGAAGATACGGTTCGCGAAACCTATGGTGATGAAGCGATTGACTTTCCTAAACCACAAATGGCAGCTGAAGATTTCTCTGCTTTTCAACAGAAAGCGCCCAGCTCATATTTCATAATCGGTGCAGGTAATAAGGAAAAAGGAATCGTATATCCCCACCATCATCCTCGTTTTACTTTTGATGAAGACGCAATGGAATATGGCGTGAAAATTTTTACTAACGCTGTATTTAAATTTTTGCTCTAAGGAATTCGGCCTGCCTACATATTTAAAGATGCAGGCATTATTTCTAGATTGATATTTGAGGAGGAACAGATTATGCAAAGTTTGAAATTATATCCGGAAGTAGAGAGTGTAAAACAGGAAGTGATTGATTGGAGACGTTATCTTCACCAGCATCCAGAATTGTCTTATCACGAAGAGAAAACCTCGCAATTTGTTTACGAAACCCTTCAATCCTTTGGGAATCTWGAAGTAACACGTCCTACAAAATATAGTGTAATGGCTCGCTTAATTGGCTCTCAACCGGGAAAAACATTGGGCATCCGTGCAGACATGGATGCGCTGCCGATTGAGGAAGAGAATTCGTTTGATTTTGTTTCGCAAACTCCGGGGGTCATGCATGCATGTGGCCATGATGGTCATACAGCTATGCTGCTTGGCACCGCAAAGATTCTTTCTGGGATGAAAGATCAAATTAAGGGTGAAGTACGTTTCTTTTTTCAGCACGCTGAAGAGTATTTTCCAGGCGGAGCGCAGGAAATGGTTGATGCGGGCGTGATGGAAGGTGTGGATTATGTTATTG
>NZ_JBFUIB010000308.1:0-4425 GCF_056402095.1 Peribacillus sp. P4_C12 | reverse complement strand
GAATTTATATCATGATCAATGAATAATTTCCGTCCATTTTTATCCCGTGTAAATCCCCGGACACGGTAATCAATAGTAATTATGTCAGCACTTAATTATCTTATACATTCCTTTGATACTGACATAATTACTATTGATTACCGTGTCCGGGGATTTACACGGGATAAAAATGGACGGAAATTATTCATTGATCATGATATAAATTCCATTCAAAATTACATCCCTGATGAAGTAAAGCGTTTATATGATATGATAGATGTCAATGTGTATCAGGAAAATATATTTCATACGAAATGTAAGTTGAAAAGATTCGATATAAATAATTATTTATTCGGCTTCACGGAAGAAAAATTAAATTCAGAGGAACGACAGGAAATTATAGAAAGACTACAAACAGAGATGGATGAAATCTTTTATGGAGCTAACGTTCCGCATCTATTAAAGAAAAACAAGCATTCCAATTAAGGAATGCTTGTTTTTGTGAATATTAATTTAATTGTAATACACGTACTAAGACATAACCAAGAATTGATAATAAGATTGAACCGAATAGACCAGCAACAAATGGTTTCCCACCATATTTCTTGAATATTACAAGATCTATATTTAATCCGAGTCCCGCCATAGACATTGCCATGAGGATATAAGAAAGCGAAACAATGGATTCAGCTATAGCTTCAGGCACTACTCCTGTAGAATAAAGAGCACTAGTTGCTAAAAACCCTAAAATAAACCAAGGAATCTGGATAGATTTCCATGAAAATTTTTTCCCCGGATTAGCTTTTCTCTCTTTCAAATTCATAATGAATCCAATAAAAATTGCAACAGGAATAAGTAAGGCAACCCTAGTTAACTTGACCATGACTGCCAAATCTACTGCCTCATTTCCACCTGGTGCTGCAGCGGCAATTACATGAGCAATTTCATGCAGTGTAGCTCCCGAGAAAATTCCGTATCCCTGATCTGATAGACCTAGGAATGGATAAAGAATGGTGTAACCAAATGTAAAGGTTGTTCCCAATACAGCAACCGTTGCCACGGCAATCGCTGTATCTTTTTCTTTTGCTTTAATTTGTGTGGAAATCGCAAGGACAGCCGCAGCTCCACAAATTCCTGTCCCACAGGCTGTCAAAATAGCCAGCTTTTTTTCGACCTTAAAAAGACGGGCCAATCCATAAACTACTAATATAGCAAATACAAGACTAATAGCTCCGACAGCAAAAGTTTTTGGTCCAGCATTAAAAATATCCTTTAAGTTCAAACGCATCCCTAACAAAATGATACCAAATCGCAAAAGAACCTTACTAGAATAATTGGTCCCCGCAACCACATAATCAGGCAAGCCGACTATGGATTTCCAAAACACCCCTATTAATATCGCTATGACGAGCTGCCCCATTATATGAAGGAAGGGGAGCTCTGCCAAGAATTTTGCTGCAATAGCAATTAGTAGGGTTAAAACTATCCCTTTAATAAAGCCAAGCTTTTTTGTTTCTATTGCTGTTTTTCCCAAGTTGAACACTCCATCTATATTGTTTCCTTTACTTTAAGGGTAAATTAAAAATAAGTGAAATATATATTTGCTATTGTAATAATCACTTTTACTTATGGTAAAATAAATTATAAAGAGGAGGTAACTATGGATCCTTTAAAGGTTTTTGTAACCGTAATCGAACAGAAAAATTTCTCAAGAGCAGGTGATATTCTTAATCTGTCACAGCCGGGAGTTAGCCTTCATATAAGGAATCTGGAAAATGAATTGGGGACGAAACTGATTTACCGTTCTCCAAAACAGGTTCAAATTACAGAGCCTGGAAAAATCTTATATAGGCATGCAAAGCAAATGCTGAATCACTATGAGACAGCAATAAGAGAAATTAATGATTTTAATAACGTGGTAAGTGGGACTCTAAAAATTGGGGCTAGTTTTACAATAGGAGAATATTATCTTCCGAAAGTTTTGGCGGAATATTCTGTCCTATATCCTCTAGTTGATATTCAAATTATTATTTCAAATTCTAATGAAGTTATTCAAGGCGTACGTTCTAATCAGATTGATATAGGTCTGATTGAAGGGGAAACGGATTATAAAGATATTGATGTTAACTCATTCATGAACGATGAAATGATTGTCGTCGTTCCGCCTGATCATCCACTTTCACAAATGGAGATCATAGATGGTGCCATGCTTCAGGATCAAACATGGGTACTTAGGGAGCAAGGGTCGGGAACTCGTACGTATTCAGATAAACTTATAAACAAACTAGATCTAAACATAAAACGAAGCTTTATTTTTACCAGTATTCAAGGAGTGAAAGAAGCAGTTATGGCTGGTCTTGGCATTGCACTGTTATCCCGATTAACCGTGCAAAAAGAACTGAAAACCGGTGAATTGAAGACCTTTCATTTGAAAAATGAAGCCTTTATTAGACCTTTTTCAGTGGTGAAAAAGAAAGATTTCGAAGCATCAAAAGCTTTGGAGTTGTTTTTAAATAAAGTGAGAGAATTTGCGATAAAAGGACAACTAAAATGATACGGAATTCTATGTATAAAAGCTGACCTCCTCATTTACACGATTGAGGAGCCTGGCATTTTTGATTTAATCGAAAGCGCTTTCGAATTATTCCTTTTTTTAAGAACCCGTAATAGCTTTAATTTCAAGTATAAGGGAAGTTCACGAATTTCGGGGTGCAATCGTCGGACACTAGGTACATAGATCCTGTTACATTTAGGACATATGATAATACCCACGTCATAATGTTGGTGTGGATAAAACTAGAAAGTGAAACTTCATAGATGACATAGAAATGGCTGTGTATCAAGCCAAACGGGAAGGTAACTGTTTCGGAATGGATTAAAATCAGTTACCCTCAACCAACATTTACGTATGTTCGCTTGATTACAAACATATTATTAAATAGGAAAAGACTAGGATGTTTTTTCGGTCCCTTTATTGACTTTTTCTATTTTATATTAATTTGTAAAAGGAGCGTCCACATTGGCTATAGAGGAGCAGAAAAATAAGCGAATTTCTGTTTTCGACAGAATTATAGGATTCATGCCAAAACTATATGTGATTGGGACTATTTTGATTTTTGTTTATACACTGGTTGCGATGGCCCTATTAGGAATCCAAACGTGGAAGGAGCCTGATAAAGTCGTCAATCCCGTAAATACACAGAATCCAGCTATTTCTGAAGGCTTTGAACATACATTGATAACGTTAATTATAGAACCGATTGTAACATCTGAGTTTTATCAAATAATCTTCAACACATTATTTCTTTACCTAGTGTGGATACTACTTTTTCTTTTAGCACCGATTGCTTTTTACCGGCTAAAACACTTTAAGTTTTTTAATATAGAAATTGAGATTGAAAAACAAGATGCAGCTGTTTTTGAGGTGTTTAGCGTGAGCAGTTCAAAAATGAAATTTGCAGCATATTTAACATCTGAGGAATTTCAGCTGGAGATATCAGAGGAGATTGCAAATAGCAAGGATTTTAAAGCTCCCTTAATTTATACATTGGATAGTACTATCGAGTTTTATTCCAATCAATTAGGACTTGACTTTACTTATGAAATTTATAACTTAAATCAATTCAAAAAAGCTAAGCTACCTAAATCCATCAAATCGATGCTTGATAAGTCCATCCAAACTGGTGATCCATGTATAACGAATAAAAGCAACAGTGACAGTGAATATTATAAGAATTTTCTCTTGCATTATTATGAAAACCTAGACGGCAAATTTGTCACGGTTTTAAGCAGTTATCAAACGGAATTCGATACCTTCGATAAATCACTAATAAAAATTCTACACAATGTCATATACGATTATTATCTACAATWTAACTATATATATGATGTAACGTTGACGATGGTGAAGAATGAAGAAATTTCATACGATAAATAAAAACCACCCTACAAGTGGTTATTTTTTTTTGTAAGGTGATTGTTAATTATATTTTGGACGATTACATTATTACCAATAAGCTCAGAAGATTTCTTTACGTGTTGCTCTCTAAAATCCATGTTTTTTATCTTCTTAGACTTTTTCCCTTTTTTAAAATTATTGAAGGCGTTTAGAAAGGCTATTTGGATCACTCCCCTTATAGATTAGTATATTMATATTATTGATAAAGTTTCTAATAAAAAAGTCTCGTTAGAAAAAAATTTTTAAAGGTTTTGTATATAAATACGAGCCTTTAATAAGGTTAATTTCAATATAGTATTTTTATAGATTTTTATAGTGTAAGTCAAGACGAAGTCTACTTGGCTCTAACATTTCTGGTTAGCTTTGTGTAGCTATATTTACTTAAGCGTTATGAGTTTCTTTCTCAAAAAGAGAAATCTGCGTTATTGCATCGAGCTTAGCGACACCAGGATGAGTTTCCATATTCTTTATTTCAATTCCTCTTTGTG
>NZ_JBFUIB010000307.1:0-4431 GCF_056402095.1 Peribacillus sp. P4_C12 | reverse complement strand
TTCCTAAAGTGACCCGTTGCAATAAAAAGTCCATTGTATGCTGGATGTTCTCCAAAGTAAGGTAGGCCATCTCCTGTTTGCGGACGTATACCAGCCCATGCTTTTTCCCACTCCGTTTCTTTAAGTGCTGGAAGCAGTTGTGTTGCCTTTTCTATTAATGTTGAAATTCCTTCGATACTTACCTTTTGGTCAAAAGTGTGAGCTTTAACCGTCGCACCAACAATGATTCTCCCGCCAACTTTAGGTACAAGATAGCACCCATGTGAAAAAATCGTTTTTTCAAGCAATGGACGATTAGTCAAAACGGAAAAGCACTCTCCTTTTACGGGATATGTATCAAGCTTTACCCCGGCCTTTTCTAGAAGAAAATTGCTCCATGCTCCACTTGCTACTATTACATTTTCACTAAAAAATTCTCCTATATTAGTGACCACACCTCTTACACACGCGTTTTCAATAATCAAATCAGAAACATGTACATATTCCTTTATATCAGCGCCTAGAGCAGCAGCAGATTTAGTAAAAGCGAGCGACAACCTAGAGGCCGAAACTTGTCCATCCTTTGGAATATACATAGCACCTCTAATCTCATCAGAAAGAAGAGGCTCCTTTTTTCTTATTTCAGCAGTTGTAAACCATTCCGCCTCAAGCCCGGCTTTTTGCTGGATTTTGATCATGTTCTTCAAATCTGATTCTTGTTCACTAGTAAGTGCTACCTTAAACATTCCTTTGTTAACTAATTCAATATCAATCCCGCTTATGTCTTTTAATTCTTCCGACAGCTCAGGAAACATCCCCCTGCTTTGTCTTGCTAATGTAAAAAGCGGGTTATCAGATTCTAACTCGGATTGCGCTCCTAACATCCCGGCAGCTGCACTAGATGCTTTACTAGCAAGTCTATCTTTCTCTAATAAAAGGACTTTTTTACCTCGTTTGGCTAATTGATAAGCAATAGACCCTCCAATTACACCACCACCTACAATGATCGCATCATATATGGAATTCATCTTATATCTCCTTTCCTAAAGACCTTGCATACTCTTTTGCAGATTGAATTGGATTTTCCGCTTCTAGGACACCTGACATAATCGCGATCCCTTGTGCACCTGCATTTAGTACAAGTTGACTATTAGAAGGTGTTATTCCACCTATTGCAATAATAGGTAGTTTGATATTCATCGTGATTTTTTGAAGCTCCTCCACTCCCTTAGGAGCGAGACCTCGTTTTGAGTTTGTTTCGAAGATATGGCCATAAATCGCGTAATTGGCTCCATTATGGAAAGCAGCCTTTGCTTCATCAAAGGAATGAATAGAGCTCCCAACCCTGATTTCTGGAAATGCTTGCTTTACGACTCTGACATCTAAACTATGAAAAGCCAATTGCACACCAAAAACCTTCATTGCCCAAGCTACATCCACTCGGTCATTAATTATGATTTTAGACAACGGAATCTTTTTTTCATGTAATAAGGTCACAGCTTTATAGAGTTGTGACGCACTCATCTGCTTTTCTCTAAGATAAAAGTAATCCACATAATCTTGAATGTTTGAAGCAATCTCAACAAACTTCTCAATTGGCTGTTTCCCAGTAGAAATAATATGCAATTCTTGTGCATTCATACTAAGAACTCCTTAACGATAATAATCAATTCTTCTTTAATCAAATTGATAAATACGGAAATTGTACAGATAGATAAAGCCCTGCCAACAACAAGATGACAAAATACAGAATGAACCCATGGTCATTTTTAGAAAACCCAAATTCATAATAGTATGTTCGATTCCTGGTATCTGAAAATCGTTTGGCCTCCATCGCAACCGCAATCCGGTGAGCTCGTCTAATACTTCCGGATAACAACGGAATGGAGTAGGCTTTCATTTTAAAATATAGTGATCTTATTCCTTTTTTCCTTTCGACGCCACGTACCCTCATCGCATTCCGTATCGTTTGAAATTCCTCCAACATGATAGGAATAAGCCTTAACGCCGCCATGAAACTATAAGCATATTTTGGTTTAAGCTTAACTTGCTGCATTAAGGAATAAAACAGGTTGACAGGTCTCGTCGTTAACGAAAAAGTTAATCCAAGTACCGCAAAAAGCAGGGCTCTAAAGCCAACCAATAATCCCCTCATGAAACTCTCTTCCGTAATCGAAATGAGTCCCCACTTAAACCAAAGTGTCTCACCTTGTCCGAATAATATCATTGCAGAAGAGGTAGATAAAAAAATGAAACAAAAAGGAATTGATAGGAGTAAAATACGATTTAACGGATGACCGGAAAAACACAAAAACAAGAGCAAAACACCCATGGTAACGTTAATCATATAATTTAGGTCTTTAATAAATAACGCCACCATACATAACACAATTAATACAAAAAGCTTAAGGCTTGGATTAATCTTATGGAGCCATGTTTCTGCACTCGAAACATTCACTTACATGACACCCCTTCTATAGTGATAAAACTTCGGTCTCTAAAAACGCTAGTTGCTTGCTAATCTTTTCATCACTAATTACTTTCCCATCCTTAACCGTCCAGATCCTAGTTGCAAAGTTTTTTGAAATATGATCATCATGGGTTACCATAATCACTGTAATACCCCGCTTTCGATATTCCTCGAACCATTCCAGTAAGGCAAAGGTATTTTTCGAATCTTGGCCAAAGGTAGGCTCATCTAAAAGAATGATCTTTTTTTCTTTCACGATTGAAGCCGCTACACTTAATCGCCGCTTTTGACCCATCGATAATTGAAAAGGATGTTTATCGCGATGGGCCGTAAGGTGGAACACTTCAAGCAGTGCATGAACTCTCTCTTCTATTTCTTGAGGAGGCTTTTTGTCAATTCGTAATGAATAAGCGATTTCTTCATATACAGAATTCGCAACGAATTGAAACTCAGGATTTTGAAAGACAAACGTCATGTTATCTGTTAGATTTTTCACTTTTTTAATCGAGGTTCCCATCAATTCATAATAACCATTCGTTTTAATGAACTGCATCAGTGCATGCAAAAGCGTACTCTTTCCCGCTCCATTTTCTCCCCTGATGACAATCCATTCCCCTGAGTGGATCTGCAGCTCTTCAACCATAATTTTTTCTTCCTTTTTTCGGAAACCTCTAAAACCTTGCATTTGCATTATGGGACCGCCATCATTAAATTCCCTTTGTTCACGAATGGGTGCATGGTCATGAATATACTCATCCCAAACACCAGGGAACCAGATTCCATGTTCTTTCATTTTGTTTTTGTATAATGAAAGAATGATGTCTTTGGGACCATCAGCAATGATTTGACCGTTATCGTTAAAAAGCACTATTCGTTCGATAAATTCTAAAACATGGTCAATTTTATGTTCAACGATAATAACGGTCTTGTCTTTGCCAATTTCCTTTAAAACATCCCAAATTTCTTTTGTTCCAACCGGATCAAGCATAGCGGTTGGTTCATCTAAAAATATCACTTCAGGTTCAAGTGCCAATACTGACGCAATCGCTAAACGCTGTTTCATCCCGCCTGATAATGTATCAATACTTGTATGGATATCATCTAAGTGTAATCCTACCTGCCGGATATGATTGTGAATCCTCTCATTCATTTGCTGCTTAGGAACGGAAAGGTTTTCAAGGACGAAGGCAATTTCTTCATCTGCAAATGGCATACAAAACTGACTATCTGGGTCTTGAAAAACATATCCCCATGAAGAAGGGCTCTCCAGTTCTTTCGCTTTCATCGGGACTTCAATGGAATGTGGGATCAGCCCACTTAACACTTGCAAAAGTGTAGACTTTCCACATCCGGACGGTCCCAACAATAGAACTTTTTCACCTTTATCAAACGAGACGGATAAGTCCTTGAATATCAAGGACTCATCACCGGGAAACTTCAATCTTAACTTTTCAACAAAAGCTATTCGTTCCATGCTTATCAACCTCTACTTTTGATCCAGTGCAGCATAATCCTTACTTGATACTGGACGAACAAGATTTGTTACTCCTGTAGCTTCTAATACTTTTACTAGATAGTAAGCAAATACACCAGCAAAGAAAATTGACCCGATAAATCTTGCAATCATAAATAATAGTAAATTCCAAAGAGAGAGGGCACCAATTTCTCCGTATGCAAAATCCATGAGGACCGATCCTACACATGAAGCTATCGCCGCTAATACAGCAACCGACATATTAAACTTTTTATACCTGAACGCCATAAACACCAGTTCCGCGAATAATCCTTGTACAACTCCATATAAGAGTACGGTTAATCCCCACGGTGAACCTAAAAAGAATTCACCGGAGGCTGCCGCGATTTCTGCCAACAGRGCCACACCCGGTTTCCTCATAACTAAAAAGGCAACAGGCCCTGCTATAAACCACATTCCATAAATTAATTGATCTACATGTAACCCTAATGGTTTAACGGAATAATAT
>NZ_JBFUIB010000306.1:0-4431 GCF_056402095.1 Peribacillus sp. P4_C12 | reverse complement strand
GTACATAAGATCAAGCCCAGCAACCACGGCTAAAATGGAAGAATTTTTAACAAGATTGATAAATTGGTTTCCAAGCGGGGGAATAACTATTTTTACTGCTTGTGGCAGAATGACAAGTCTCATTGCCTGCCCATAGGTCAGTCCTGATGAACGCGCAGCTTCCATTTGGCCCTTTGGTACAGAAAGTATACCAGCTCGAATGGCTTCTGCTATAAAAGATGACGTGTAAATAGTTAAGGCTAAGGTTCCTGCGTATATTCCACTTAATTTAAGACCCAAAAAGAAGAAAAATGTAATAATCAATAACGGAATATTTCGAATAATCTCGACATAGGCGGTTCCAAGCCAGTTTAGTGGCTTTAGCGGGGCTATCCGCATAATAGCAACAAGCACACCAAGAATCAAACTCGCTACCAACGCTATCAAACTCGACATGATTGTATTTTTGAAGCCTACTAAATACATATCTAGATTCTCTGTTAAAATGGAGAAATCAAGCACGGCATACACTCCCCTAACTAATCAGGATGAGTAATTTGCTCATCCTGACAGATGACAATGTTTAAACTTCAGAATTATTATAAAAATCCAATTTAAACTTATTCACCTTTTTAAAAGGTAAATGTATTAATGTTTAATCCATTTATCATGGATTTCATCATACTTGCCTGAATCTTTAAGAGACTTAAGTGCCTTATTCAATTCAGCCACAAAGTTTTCATTCCCTTTTTTAACAGCAATTCCATAAGGTTCGTCTGTAAATGTACCACCAACAAGCTCATAATTCGGATCTTCATCTGCCATTCCATAAAGGATGGAATCATCTGTAGTTAAGGCGTCGCCTTGGCCAGACTTAAGTGCAGCAAATGCTTCAGAATAGTTTTCAAATTCCAGTACTTGTGCGTCAGGAGCTTTTTCACGGATATTTATGGCTGAAGTAGAACCTTTTACAGCCAATACCTTTTTACCTTTTAAACTATCAATACCTTTAATATCGCTTCCTTTTTTAACAAGTAAAGATTGTCCAGCATCAAAGTATACATCAGTGAAATCAACTTCTTTTTTACGATCATCTGTGATTGTCATAGTAGCTACAATCGCATCGATATCTCCATTATTCAATAATGCCATTCTTGTTTTCGAAGTTACTTCTTTGAATTCAACTTTCTTTTCGTCACCAAGAATCTCAGCTGCAAGAGCTTTAGCAATATCAATATCGAATCCTTCTACCTCACCTGTACTCGGGTTTTTCAAGCCGAATAACCGTGTATCATTTTTTACGCCGAAAACAATCTTATCCTTATCCTTTACCTGTGTTAGAACGTCTTTATCTTTGTCTTTGCTACCGCTTTCTTTACCATTATTGGACACTTTGTCCCCGCCACAGCCAGCTAATAAAATTACAGCCAGTACTGATAGCAATGATAATTGCAACCACTTTTTTTTCTTCAACATGTTATTCACCCCTGTTTTTTATTTAATGATTTAATATACGGCTAAGAAATAATCGAGCCCTCTCTTCACGAGGATTTGCGTAAAACTCAGCCGGTATTGCCTCTTCTAAAACCTTGCCCTCGTCCATGAAAACGATTCGATCTGCGACTTCACGGGCAAATCCCATTTCGTGCGTTACTACGACCATCGTCATTCCTTCATGGGCAAGTGCCTTCATTACATCCAGTACCTCGCCAATCATTTCTGGATCCAAGGCTGAGGTTGGTTCATCAAACAACATGATTTCCGGTCCCATAGCCAAGCCTCTAGCAATGGCTACCCGCTGCTGCTGTCCACCTGAAAGCTGCGAAGGAAAAGAATTTGCTTTATCTGCAATTCCCACCTTTTCCAAATACTTTTGCGCGATTTTTTTCGCTTCCGCATCTGTTTGTCCTAAAACCTTCTTAGGAGCAAGCATGATATTCTCAAGCACGGTTTTATGAGGATAGAGATGAAAATGTTGAAAAACCATACCAATATTTCGGCGCAGCTTGTTTATATCTGTTTTTTTATCCGCTACATTCAATCCGTTAACCGAAAGTGAACCTTCTGATATCGTTTCTAAGCGATTAATACAACGAAGCAGTGTACTTTTTCCAGAGCCGGATGGACCAATGACAACAACTACTTCCCCTTTGTTAATTGTAAGATTAATATTTTTCAAAACATGAAAATCACCATAATACTTATTAACTTGATCAAAAACAATCATAATTAACCTCCCTAAGCCCGTAAGATATGTAAAAGTGATTAAAGTCCGAAAATTAATAATAATCAGAATTCTAATTATATAAAGTTGCAATCTGTTGGGTAAAACATCTTCTTTTTAATATCTATCTGAAATCATAAGTTAAACCTTCATCTTCTATTATTTCCCTTGAAACGATGAAAATATATAAGACGATTATTAAAGCTATATTAAACTAGTAATTTAAATATCATATTCTATCATTACATTTTTATTATATCTAACATTTCTTAAAATTACCATATAAACTTAAAATTGTTAAAAACCTTAATATGTTTCATGATATTATTGCTATATTTCATAAATTTCACCTAATTAGGTCTATTTCACCACATGTTATTTTCCTTCATAATCAAAAAAAGTATTTATTTCCCAAAAATACCGGTCAGTGGTACGTACGTTTTAGCGGAAGACAGCAAATGTTAATAAAACAAGTAGACCAATAAAAAAGACAGCAATACGCCGTCTTTTTTATTCCTTTATAGCATCTTCAAACGGCGCTGAAAATAGACCTTTTGGTCCCAACATATCCGTTTCCGATTCACGACTTTCCCCATCCACAATATAATAACCTGCAGGAAAAAAATCAAACAAATTACTTTCCTTATGCAGCTTTAAGAAATACTCGTATAGATCATCCATAAGTTGTTGGTGTTCTTCTAACTTTATGATTTCACCACATTCATCAATTTCAAAATTTTCGTTAATCGCATCTTGAAGTTCTTCATGATTTGAAGCGGCGATATAAAGATCCACATCTCCACATTCCATACATAGCAGAAGTCTTTCTTCCCGCACCTCTTCATAGGAGTTTTGAACAATTTCTTTTAAAACGGAATCAATTTTGTCAGGATTAGCTAGTTGGATTTGAGTCTGAAACACAAAATCTCCTCCCCAGTTTTTTTAAAAATAATTGTATAGAAAATTATAAACTAGCTGCGCAGAAAATAAAAAAAGTAAGCTCAGCTTTAAGATTTTATGCTAAATTCCACATGCCAGACTGCCCCTTTTTCTTTAGTTGAATCATTCCAATACTCTATAGCTACGCATCCTGTAACAAAGGATCTTGCATCATTCCAAACTTCTCCAGGAAGTTTTATTAGAACACTAAAGAAGCCATGATGTCTAGGCCCCACCTGTTAATGGAGCTTTTTTCATTTTTGAAGCTAAATTAGCATATAGGATTTTATGAATCTTGTGGTGTTAAAATATCCTGAATACTACATAATTATCTCCTATCAATTCATTACATAAAAAACTCCATTCCTGCCGACGACTCCATATCGAACATCCTTAGCCGTTATTTTGCGATCTTTGCATTGTTTCATAACCCATTCTTTGTTGTAGACAGAGGTTAAATTTTTTGTAATAATTACACCATTATATATGAGCTCAATGGGAATTTCGGAAGATAATAGATCTTTATCTTTCTTCAATAATGGCTGGTATTCTTCTTTTTTTTCAATCGAAAGTTTACCACTAACTTCGAGTATTGCTGTTTCTATTTGATCTATCTTAAATACCCCTTGTTCCCTGATTTGCTGTTTTAAATCATCGATAGAATATTTAGCTTTTCTCATGTTAAACTCATTGATTTCCCCTTTTTCAATAATAATAATAGGCTGTCCTGATAAGTATTTTCGAAAACCTCTTTGTTTGAAAGAAAAAATAGAAGATAGAAAAAAGATAAAAATCAGTGTTAGAAAAGAAGCAAGTGTTGGAAAAAATTTAAGGTTTGTATCAAATCCCATATTTGCAATATAGGAGCCAACTGTTACGGATAAAGCAAAACTATAATAATTTAGTTGGGAATTCATGCGTTTACCATACAAATATGTAAAAACAAGTAAGACTATATAGGAAATACCTGTACGAATAATTGGTTGCATTAAGTCTTCCATGAAAAGCTCCTTTTAGTATGTTTCAAATTTCATTGAGATTTCTTATTCCAATAAATACAACAGATCTAAATCAGACCCGTATACTTTTCGTGGTTTTCTCCTTCCATATAATCCCCTCACTTTATTTGCTCTATAAACCATCATAATTATTATGTCCATTTTTTTCAGAGCCTTAATGATTGATAATAGCTGCATTTGTCAAAGTCAGCTTAATTTCTTAGTTTGAGTTGTTCTACTAATGCTATTTCTATTTACCCTTGCCGCTACTAAGTTCAGACAGAGTAATAC
>NZ_JBFUIB010000305.1:0-4450 GCF_056402095.1 Peribacillus sp. P4_C12 | reverse complement strand
CACCTATAAAATACTCGTTCCTGCTGACGACAATTATAAAACCCTATGCCACCAATCCTGCATTCTTCCTACAACCCAAGTTTCCTAAGATGGACAACGGACACAAAGAGGAATTATATCTTTAAGTTAATACACTTGTCCACTGAATTTTACATTACATGACCCAAATAAAAAAGTTTCAGGCTTTATCCAATTTCTTCTTGGAAATAAAATCCTCTTATTATGATGATAGCACACATCCATGAACATAAAGAAACTCGGCAGATGCCGAGTCCACATTTTATTCTGAGTTTCTCAATTGAACATAGAAATATGGGAGTAATTAGTCCACCTTTTCTAAGCTTGAGGTGTTTCTTTGAAATCACAATCCATACACTGTACCTGCACGCCTTTTTTGAGTTTTTTCTCAACAAGCRTACCTTCACATTTTGGACAACTACGAGGTAGAGGTTTGTCCCATGAAATGAAGTCACATCCTGGATAAGTATCACAACCGTAGAACAGTCGACGTTTTTTACTTTTCCGCTCAATGATGTTGCCTTCTTTACATTTCGGACATTTCACTCCGATTTCTTTAACGATTGGTTTTGTGTTACGGCAATCCGGGAAATTACTGCAAGCCATAAACTTTCCATATCGACCCATTTTAAAGACCATTTCATGTCCGCATTCTACGCAATCTTCCCCTGCAGGCTCATCTTTGATTTCAATTTTCTCCATTTCGACTTCCGCTTTAGCCAAATGAATAGCGAAATCTTTGTAAAATTCATCAATGACCTTAATCCATTCAACGCTTCCTTCTTCGACACTATCAAATTCCTGTTCCATCTTGGCAGTGAATTCTGCATCTAGAATATCCGGAAAGAATTCACGTATCAATTCAAGGACAATTTCACCAAGCTCAGTCGGGATAAATCGCTTATTATCAAGCGTAACATAGCCTCGTTTTTGAATCGTATCCAATGTAGGAGCATATGTAGACGGCCGGCCTATGYCTAGTTCCTCTAGTGTTTTGACAAGACGCGCCTCTGTATAGCGTGGCGGTGGCTGTGTGAAATGCTGCTTCGGTTCGACATCTTTTGAAAAGAATTGATCTCCTTTTTTTACATCTGGAAGGGCATTTTCCTTTTCTTCCACTGAGTCATCCGAACCTTCAACATATACCTTCATGAAACCTGGAAATTTAATTTTAGAACCATTTGCCCGGAAAATGACATCACCGTTGTGAAGGTCAATGCTCATTGTATCCATTACAGCCGAAGACATTTGACTTGAAACAAAGCGTTCCCAAATTAATTTATATAAACGGAATTGATCTCTAGATAAAAACTCCTTCACTAAACTTGGTTCACGTAATGTGCTTGTCGGTCTAACCGCTTCATGCGCGTCCTGAGCATTTGTCTGTTTTTTCTCCTTGCGCTGTTCAACCTGAACATAATCATCACCATAACTGTTTTGAATAAAGCTATGGGCTTCCTGCTTGGCAATATCCGAAATCCGGGTCGAATCCGTTCTCATATAAGTGATTAGCCCGACTGTACCTTCTTTTCCGAGCTCAATTCCTTCATAAAGCTGCTGAGCAAGCATCATGGTTTTCTTGGCACGGAAATTTAATTTCCGCGCGGCTTCTTGTTGCAAGGAAGAAGTCGTAAAAGGTGCAGCTGGATTACGCTTTCTTTCCTTTTTCGTCACGGTACCAATGGTGAATTCGCCGCCGCTTAAAGAAGCAAGTACTTTCTTGACATCTTCTTCCGTGTTTAATTCTTTCCGTTCACCACCAAGGCTGAAAAAGGAACCTTCAAACTGTTCATTTCCTTTAACAAAATCAGCCCTGATTGTCCAATACTCTTCCGGTACAAAGTCTTTGATTTCTTTCTCTCGGTCAATAATCATCCGAACAGCAACCGATTGAACTCGTCCTGCACTTAAGCCTTTTTTCACTTTTTTCCACAAAAGCGGGCTGATATTATATCCGACCAAACGATCCAATATTCTCCTTGCCTGCTGTGCATCAACCAACTTCATATTAATGGGTCTTGGTGATTTAAATGATTCTTTGATCGCTTCCTTCGTAATCTCATTGAATACGACACGGCAATCTGAATTAATGTCGACATCGAGACTGTGAGCTAAATGCCAGGCAATCGCTTCACCTTCTCTGTCGGGGTCAGCTGCGAGATAGATTTTTTTTGCTTTTTTTGCAGCTGTTTTCAATTCTTTTAGAACCGGGCCTTTGCCGCGGATAGTTATATATTTAGGCTCATATTCATTTTCAACATCGACACCCATTTGACTTTTAGGCAAATCGCGTACATGCCCCATGGAAGCCTTTACTTTATATTTTTTCCCTAAGTAACGTTCAATTGTTTTCGCCTTTGCGGGCGATTCCACAATCACTAAATATTCTGACATCCAATAAATCCTCCTCAAAGAGGTAATATAAATCTTCACTATTATTAATCATTCAAATTTCATTTGTCAACACCTCTTTATTTTTCAAAGCATGCTGATTTATTTAATTTTAGATATTTTAACAAGAGGTGTCATTTGCAAAACTTATAACAGTTTTACAATATTTTCAACCTTTTTGACTAAAATTTCAACCTATTCATCTAAAAAAGCACCTTTTTTGCTATTTCCCCTTCAATTTTTCCGTATATCTTCTATATTATATTGTTCAAAATTCTTCCTCAATCTGTAACGAACTCAAAACAAGTTTGGCTCCATCTTGAATTAATTGATTGGCCCCTAATGATTCTGGGCTTGATACGTTACCTGGAAGCGCAAATACCTCTCTGCCATGTTCAAGAGCTGCCTGTGCAGTTATTAGGGAACCGCTCTTTTCTTTAGCTTCTACCACAAATACTCCCTTGGATAATCCACTAATAATACGATTGCGAAGCGGAAACATCCAAGGTTCCGCCCTCATCGCCGGAGGAGTCTCAGAAAGCAATAACCCTTTATTGCTTATTTCTCTTGCAAGCGGGATATTAGATTTTGGATAAATTTGCAAAAGTCCCCCGCCCAAAACTCCAATCGTATTTCCACCTTCATCCAATGTGACTTTGTGTGCAGCCGCATCGATTCCAGCTGCCACTCCACTGATGATGACAAAGTTTTTCTGCACAAGTGGCGGTAAAATCGTTTTTAAGGCCTCTAGTCCATACCAGGTTGGCTTACGTGTTCCAACGACACCTAGAGTACTCTTCTTCTCTAGAAGCTGTTTATCGCCTTTAAAATAAAGCACCCATGGGGGATCAAATATCTGCCTCAGCAAAAACGGGTAATCTTCATCAAACATAGTCAGACATTTAATTTGGTTATATTCGTATTGCTTTACCTTTTTAATCGTATTAAGAGAATGTAAATCTTTCAGAAAGAGATTTAATTTATTTGAAGGTATAGGAAGGATTTCAGCCCATTCGGTGTACGTGGTTGTGAAAAGAGAAGAAAGGGATGGATTATAGGCCATAATTGTTTGGATCGTTTTCCATCCTGCTCCACGGCAATGATGGAGGTGGATTAATTTTTCTTTCCTGTTCAATTAGAAGCACCCCTAATCGGAAATTTTTAAAAGAAGATTAATTGCGGTTGTTAAGATGTGTTTCGGGGAGATTGAAGTGAAATAAAGACCGACCCAAAAAACAGGTCGGTCCATCTTAGATTAGTGTGTTTTGCAAGGTTCATACATGTCTTTTTCTTTAAGGACAGAAATCAAAGTTTCGCCCATAACGGATGGGGTCTCGGCTACTTTAATACCGCATTCATTCATAACGCGGATTTTCTCATCAGCTGTTCCCTTACCGCCTGAAATAATAGCACCAGCATGTCCCATACGTTTACCGGCTGGAGCCGTGCGGCCACCAATAAACCCGACAACTGGCTTCGTCATATTTTCCTTCACCCAGATTGCTGCTTCTTCTTCTGCTGTGCCACCGATTTCCCCAATCATGATCACCGCATGAGTTTCTGGATCTTCATTGAATGCCTTAAGTACATCAATAAAATCAGTTCCGTTAACAGGATCCCCACCGATACCGACAGCGGATGATTGTCCGATGCCTGCTTGTGATAATTGGTGAACGGCTTCATACGTCAAAGTTCCAGAACGAGAAACCACGCCTACATGACCTTTTTTATGGATATACCCTGGCATAATACCAATCTTACACTCTTCCGGACTAATAACACCCGGACAGTTTGGTCCAATTAAACGAGTTTTTTTGCCTTGCATATATCGCTTCACCTTAACCATGTCAAGGACAGGAATGTGCTCCGTGATACAAATTACAAGATCAAGTTCTGCATCAACCGCTTCAAGAATGGCATCCGCTGCAAATGGAGCAGGTACGTAGATAACAGATGCATTTGCTCCGGTTTCAGTGACAGCTTCGGAAACTGTATTAAATACAGGTGGAACAGAAGCGGAAGGGGTACCTGTATTTAATAC
>NZ_JBFUIB010000304.1:0-4478 GCF_056402095.1 Peribacillus sp. P4_C12 | reverse complement strand
CGTTTAATACTCATATTAAAGCCTACCATCTCTTGCTTTCTTTCGGTATCTTTGTTGGTATAACTTTTCTTATTGCCTATATGTGCTTAAAAAGCCAAAAGGCTCGTAAGTTTTTTGCTGGAGATCCAACCATTGTCATTCAGAATGGAAAAATATTAGAACATAACATGAAAAAGATGCGTTATACCTTAGATTACTTAAATCAAGAACTACGAGAAAAAAATGCATTTGATATTGAAGAGGTTCTTTTTGCTATTCTTGAAATCAACGGAACATTAACTTTATTGAAAAAGCCTCAGTATCGTACCGTGACAAGACAAGATTTATGGATCGCGTCCAGTCCAGAATACAGGCTTCCTATTGAATTAATTATGGATGGAAAAATCATTGATAAAAATTTGAAGGAGAATAAAATTACTCTCTCGTGGCTAGAGAAAGAGTTAAAGAAGCGCAATTTGTGGGTAAACGACGTGACCTATGGAGTTTTAGGTGCAAATGGACAACTTTACCTTGATACATATAATGACCATTTGCAGTCTCCAATTGATCAAGAATGAGACGATTTTTATCTTTTAGGGATACCGCCAATGGCGGTACCTCCATTGCCATCAAGTTAAAGTTTTGTAGTACCCCAGAACGAAATTTTGGACTTTCTTGTAACTTCTAAGTTCAATTTATCGTTTTGAGGGTGACCGATTTTCTTGGCTTGATGGGTAGTATGTGGCTGAACCGCAATAAGAGAGGTTGCTGCAGCAACCTTTTTCTTACGTAACAAACTGGGCAGGATAGTTCAAAGTTGTGTTATTGGTTTAACTGTTTTACTATTTTTTAGATGAAAAAGCCGATGATTCTTTAGAGTGAATCATCGGCTTCTATTAGGGGTTTATCTGACGGACTAGAGCAGAAACCCTGTGACTAAGCCATCTACACTAGTTAATCTAAATCTTCGCCATTCGTGGAAATAACTTTTTTATACCAATAAAAGCTCTTCTTTTTACTTCTTTTTAATGTTCCATTTCCTTTATTGTCCTGGTCAACATAAATAAATCCATACCGCTTGTCCATCTCGCCAGATCCAGCACTCACTAAATCTATAGGTGCCCATGTTGTATATCCTAAAATATCTACCCCATCAACCTGAATCGCATCTTTCATCGCTTGGATGTGTTCTCTTAAATAATCAATTCTATAATCGTCTTCCACATAACCATTTTTGTCCACTTCATCCTTTGCCCCTAACCCATTTTCTACAATAAATAATGGCTTCTCATAACGATCGTAGACATGATTTAGAGTAATTCTTAGCCCCAATGGATCGATGGGCCATCCCCATTGGCTGTACTCCAAATAAGGATTTTTGGTGGATGCAAATAAATTTCCTTCTGCATTATCTCCCTCATCGCCATCTGTTCTTACACAGCGACTGTTATAATAAGAAAGGGAAATAAAATCTACTGTATATTTTGCGAGGAGCTCTTCATCCCCCTTCTCCATTATTGGCATCGTCCCATTACGTTCCATTTCTTTTAGAGCATAGTTTGGATATTTTCCTCTTGCTTGTACATCAACAAAGAAATAATTTTCCCGATCTAATTTTGTTGCTTCCCAAACATCATTTGGATTACAACTATAAGGATATACACTCCCTGCCGCAAACATACAACCGACTACATTATTTTCATCTATTTCACGAGCCATTTTAGTTGCCTTGGCACTTGCAATAAGTTCATGGTGTGCAGCTTGATATTTTATCTTTTCTTCATTCTCACCTTCTTCAAAATAAATTCCCGCCCCCATGAATGGCGCATGTAAAATCATATTAATCTCATTAAATGTTAACCAGTATTTAACTAAACCCTTATATCTTTTAAAAATAACTTGGCATAGTTGTACATAGAAATCAATCATTTTACGGTTACTCCAGCCACCGTATTCTTTAATCAGGTGCATCGGACAATCAAAGTGAGTAATGGTTACGAGTGGCTCTATATTATATTTACGGCATTCTTTAAATAAACTTTCATAAAATTGAAGTCCCGCTTCATTTGGTTTTTCTTCATCACCTAATGGAAAGATTCTACTCCAAGCAATACTCATTCGATAAACCTTAAAGCCCATTTCAGCAAATAGTTGAATATCTTCCTTGAAATGATGGTACATATCAATACCTTTTTTAGCTGGATAATAGTAATTTTCATCAAAATTATACATTTTCAGCTTTCCTGTAATTACTAAAGATCGAGCTTCTCCTGTTGGGCACACATCAACATTCGAAAGTCCTCTCCCATTTTCGTCATATCCCCCTTCACATTGATTGGCTGCGGTAGCCCCACCCCATAAAAAATCATCACTAAACTTCATCACTCATTCCTCCAGTATCGAAGTATTATCCCTAATGACCGTGTACAGAAAACTTTTTTGCCTAGATTAGGCCGTCTTTGATATCAAAATATAACCGTAATTAAATTCGTTCCTCTATCCACGTTACCCTCTTTATACTCCGCAACCTCCAAATAATCTGCGGAATTCGTAATAACTATTGGAGTAACAGCACTGTAACCAGCTTGTTCTATTTCTTCAATATTGAAATCTAACAACCTTTGACCTTTCCTCACCTTATCGCCTTGTTTTACATAAGCTTTAAATCCTTTACCTTCTAATTGGACTGTGTTTAGACCAACATGAATCAGAATCTGCACTCCATTCTCCGATATAATTCCAATCGCATGTAAACTAGGGAATAACGCTGTTACTTCCCCATTAACAGGGGCCACAACCACTCCTTCTGCAGGTACGATTGCAACTCCACTACCTAATACACCTGATGAAAAAGCCGCATCTTCTATATCTTTTAATTGCATCACTTCACCTTTTATTGGGCTTTCAATTATTTCTTTCTCTAATCTACTTTTCTTTTCCTCTTGGATAACTTCAATTTGAGCCTCATTCACACCTGCGTAAACAGTCTCTTTATCTTTATAGACAATCATCGTCAATATAAATGCCACTACCATCGAAATTGCAATACCGATAACCGCGACAATTAAATTCCCCATTGCTCCATCCGGTTCAATCATTGCGGGTAATTCAAAAATACCCATTCCACCAGCCATGAACTTTCTTAAATTAAAGAATCCATAGAATCCTCCACCGATCCCACCAGCAATACAACTTATAATAAATGGTTTCTTTAAGGGTAATAGAATTCCATAAATAGCTGGTTCTGTTACCCCGAATATACTGGATAGGAAATTTGGCAAAGACATTTCCTTCATCTTCTTGTCTTTTGTTTTAAGTAAAATTGCTAGGACAACTCCCGCAGTTGCAAAAGTACAAGCAAAGAAAGGCATCATCACATTATCGTATCCCATAGTCATAATGTTATTTAGATATACAGGTATGAATCCCCAGTGCATACCAAAGATAACTAGTATTTGCCACGTAGCTCCTACGATGATGCCAGCAAACACTGGGCTGAAGTCTCTAACTGCAAATACAAATTCAGAAACAACCGTTGAGCCAAATGTTGCAAGTGGGCCAATTACAATAAATGCAACTGGTAATGCAATTAATAATGTAAGCATCGGAACAAAGAAGAATTTAAGTAAATCTGGTACAACCTTATTACAAACTTTTTCGCATTTTGCAGCAAAATATACAGCTAAAATAACAGGAATAACTGTCCCTGTATAATCTATCGAAATTAAAGGTATGCCAAAGAAGTCAATGTAAATCGGCGCTTCAAACATGGAACCTTGAAATAATGTATACATTGCATTAGTACTTGAAGAAACAACACTAGCTTGTATGTTTGGGTAACACATAATAGCCCCTACAACTAAGCCTAACATGGGTTTCAAACCAAACTTTTTAGCTGAAGTATAACCTAAAAACAATGGTAGAAAAGTAAATAGGGCATCACCGATTGCGTTAATGACCATTGAGCCACCCGAAGTTGGGCTATATAATCCTATAGCAACGAACAGCGCATCTAGTCCTTTCAACATACCACATGCAGCCATAATACCTAATATTGGCTGGAATATGCCTGATATGATGTCAATTGCCTTATTTAGTAATTTTTCAGGCTTTTGCTCACCTTGATGGGATGCATTCAGTTGATCTACGTCAATCAGTGCACTAATGTCATCATATACTTGTGGTACATGGTTTCCGATAACGACTTGATACTGCCCACCACTTTTCATGACCGTGACAACACCATCTATATTTTTTAGGATGTCATCATTTGCGATGTCCTCGTCCTTCAATTTAAACCGTAGTCGAGTCACACAATGTGTTAAGCTATTTATATTTTCCTTTCCACCTATATTTTCAATAATTTTTTTTGCTAATTCGTTGTATTTCCCCATTTTTTAATCCTCCATTTTTTCTTGTATTTATTAACAAAAATAGTGAAGGTTTGGCCTCCTCCATTTTTTCTTGTATTTATTAACAAAAATAGTGAAGGTTTGGCC
>NZ_JBFUIB010000303.1:0-4478 GCF_056402095.1 Peribacillus sp. P4_C12 | reverse complement strand
ATCCATGGCTACACAAATGATGCATTGTATTTCTGGAACCCAAGTATATCGGACAGCGAATGGATGAAACAATTGGAGGTAATCAAAATTATTGGCGGCCACCATTTTGCCATATGATCTTTAAGAACCGGCTCACCATTTATGGGAGGGCCGGTTTTTTATTTAAAATACTGTCCATTAAACGATATCAGCCCACATCTCGCGGGGATTCAGTTCATAAATACTGTTTTCTCTGTACATGATGCTACCGATAATGAGTTCACGTCTTAGCGTTGCAAAATCATCATGGAATGACTGAATGAATTCATTCAGTTCTTTTTCTGGATATTTACGCCCCTTTTCCAAAAGGCTGGCTATATGATATAGAACGATCATTTTCTTTTTTCTCTGTGCTGGGATGGTTTTTAATCGACCATCTGCAGTAAAGAAATTATCAAGGATCTTTTTATGCTCTAAAATCAGCTTTTGATTATCCATTTTATTGGAGTCCCCTTTTTTTGACACCATTTTAGGTAATCCTGAAGAATAATGCTCTAAGACATCTTCATTCAAAAAATAATATACCGTATTTTTTTCCCTCCGATCTGTCACTAAATTAACGTCCTTCAATTTCGTTAAATGGTGAGAAATGGTTGGGGCTGTCAATTTTAATATTCCTGCAAGTGCTTGGCCGTTTTTTGGACCGTTTGCAAGAATGGAAATAATCCTAATCCTAGTCACATCACCTAACGTTTTATGGAAAGCGACTAATTTTTCTAATTGCACTTTTTTTCCTCCTAGTTAGATTATCATCTAATTAGATAATAATCTAACTAGGCAGTGATATTCAAGTTAATATTTAGTTTTCTATATTGCTTTGAAGAACTGATGTATAATTGAGAAGAATTTCAAAACAATAATTTTTTCTAAGATTAAGGAGCTGTAACATGGCTAATACACATGTTTATACAAAAAAAGAAGAAGTGGTAAATGCAATTACTCATGGAGTAGGTGTCTTGTTAAGTATTGCCGCTCTTGTGTTTTTAATAATTTTCTCAGTTCAGAAAGGGTCGGCCTGGCATGTAGTGATTTCAGTCATTTATGGAGTTTCCATGCTACTCTTATATGTTTCTTCAACTTTAGTTCATAGCTTTCCAGAAGGGAAAACGAAGGACCTATTTGAAATCTTTGATCATTCAGCAATTTATCTCTACATTGCAGGAACGTACACGCCTATCATGCTGCTTGTAATCCAAGGGACACTAGGATGGACACTGCTTGGAATTGTATGGGGAGTGGCAGTTATAGGCGTTGTATTCAAAGCTTTCTTTGTGAAGAAGTTTCTTTTCCTTTCTACTATTCTTTATATAGCGATGGGGTGGTTGATTGTTATTGCATGGGGGCCACTTTCAGCAGCAATGCCTTCAGCAGGTATCCAGCTACTGGTTGCAGGGGGATTGCTTTATACGTTTGGGGCTGTCTTTTATGTTTGGCGCGGTTTCCCTTATCATCATGCTGTTTGGCATCTATTTGTGCTTGCAGGCTCTGTCGCGCACTTCTTTGCTGTCTTGTTTTATATCATTCCCCTTTAATCCTAGAAGGACTTTATTCTTTAATCTGCTCTACCTTATGACACTTGGAAGAGGTTTTAATTGCATTCTTTTAGGGGAAAAATAAGCTATACAGACTAAGGAAGGAAATGACTTATGAGAAAAACAATAAAAGTACTATCACTCCCATTTGCAGCCATGCTTGTTATGGCTGGGTGCGGGGAAGATAACGATGAAGTTAAGAATCCACCGGTTGAGGAAAATGAAAACCAAGCAGAAACCAATTCTGAAACAGGAACGGATAATAATAAAAAGCTGCCTTTTACTTTTAATGATTTTCAATTAGAAGTTGACTATGCAGGTAATGACAACGAATATGAAGCAGAATACGATGCGATGGGAGCCCAAACAGAAGCCTCTATTGATGACCAACTAAATAAACACGAAGTCCACAGTGATGAAGCGATGGAAGAGTTAACGCCGATATTAGAAAAGTTGACTTTCACCAAAGATTCTTCTGATGATGAGGTCATTCAAGATGTAACAAAGGCTTTTAATTTGAAAGATGATTTTGAAGAATTCGACTTAGAAGTGACTTACGATGATGGTACGAAAAAAGAATATAAAGTGTATAATAAATAACTCAATATCAGCTACATAATCCTATATGAAATAGTAATTTTTTTGCCCAATATCGTAGCGAATTCATGTTTCTTCAATAGTTGTCAAAACGCTATTACTATAGTAAAATGATTACGGTTAGCAAAGGGGTTAACATACATTTGCTATTCATATTCGGACTTATGGGGATAGGACCGCAATAATTACTTGTAAAAAAAGATTCTTTTTCAGAAAGAGTCTTTTTTTTTCTTCCGTTAACTTCAAAAAAACTTGACCAAGATGGATTATTTGCGACTTACTTGAAATAGTATTTATAGAGATATAACAGGAACTTCAAGAATTCAGGAGTTTAAAAGATTGTGGAAATGATATTATTCTTTTTATAAAATATAAGAGAGGATACCACAATTGTGGTATCCTCTCTTATKATTACCTGGATAGAAATATTATGAGATTGTTGCATTTTTTTTAGGTAGCAGTTTAGCAGATGCTAACCTTGAACGAATCGTAATGCCAAGCCATGAGGCAAGGAAGGCTTTTAGGGTACCGACAATTACAAATGGAGCAAATCCACTAGCTATGGCTGCTGTCCATGTTAAGGAAGCCATATATTTTAGCCATACCGTCCCTATGATTAAGGTAATAATCATCCCGATGATATTTGCAAGGAAAGCTATTGCAATTGTAAAGCGGGTCTTTTCTAAAATCAGACCGGTAATATAGACTGTTGGTATATAGGATAATAAATAACCGCCAGTCGGACCGAATATTTTTGCAAGTCCTCCAGACATTTCAGCAAATACCGGTACACCTGCAGCCCCAATAAACAAGTACAATAAAACTGAAGAGGTTCCATAACGTGAACCAAGTATAGTAGCCGCCAGTCCAATGGCCAGAGTCTGACCTGTAATCGGAACCAAAGGCAGTGGGATAGTAATTTGGGCGAATATTCCTATTAGTGCTGCAAATAAGGCTGTAACCATCATCATTCTTAATTTTTCATGACTTTCCTTCATAATGTTGCCTCCTATTGTAAACCCATCTGTTAGTTAAGTTAACATATAAGAATTTTAATATGATAAGTAAACGCTGTCAATAATATTTTGAATTTTTCTTTTTATAAAGCTGTTTTTAAAAGATCAAGTATTAAAATGTACGGAGTAGGTGTGTCCGGATTTAAAAGAGAACGATAAAAAAATGAAACCTTTAAAGCTTTAATTCGTATAATTTGGTAGGGAAAGTATTTAAAGGGGGAATATAACAATACTTTTTTTGCATATATAGTTTAGAACAATACATAAACTAATAAGTTAGAAGTTTACTTCAAGCTGTTTAGGTATTGGAGCATAAAAAATCCAATTTAAAGGATGAAAGAGATGGAGTTATTTGGGGTTCCATTAGAAACAATTTATTTATATGGATTAATTATTTCCGGTGTACTAACTTTTTTATTTATTTTGTTTAATGATATATTTTCCGGATTAGAATTACCGGACCAATTTAATCCTACTCTCATTTTTAGTTTTTTAACTGTATTTTTTGCAAGTGGTTTTTTGTTTGAATCGGTTACAGGTCTTAATAGTGGAGTGATTGCGGCGATTTCCTTGCTTATATCATTGTCCACTGTCACCTTATTGAATGTATTTGTTTTGATTCCCATCTCATCAGCAGAGGAAAGTTTAGCATTTCATGATAATGACCTGAGAGGAAGGGTTGGAAGGGTGCTGACATCCATCCCAGTTGACGGGTTTGGCGAAGTCTTAATTGAGAGTATTAGTGGCAGCATTGCGAAGACCGCTGCCAGTTTTAAAAATGAAGGAATTGCATCAGATACTAAAGTTTTAATCATTGAAGTCAAAAATGGGGTTGTCTATGTGATGCCTCATCAAAATTAATAAAAGGTTCGGAGGTAGTTTATGTTTAGTTTAATTTGGGTTGTTGTTGCTATTGTTGCTTTTTTACTTATTGCACTTATTGCTGTCTTTGTTACGAAATACCGTACGGCTGGTCCTGATGAAGCATTGATCGTAACTGGAAGCTACTTAGGTAGCAAAAATGTTCATATCGATGAATCAGGGAATAAAATTAAGATTGTCCGTGGTGGAGGGGCATTCGTTTTACCAGTGTTCCAGCAAGCAGAGCCATTGAGCTTGCTGTCAAGTAAACTTGAAGTCTCTACTCCCGAAGTGTACACAGAGCAGGGTGTTCCGGTCATGGCTGATGGTGTATCAATTATAAAAATTGGTGGTTCAATCACTGATATTGCCACTGCGGCAGAGCAATTTCTTGGAAAATCCAAGGATGATCGTGAACAGGAAGCACGTGAGG
>NZ_JBFUIB010000302.1:0-4479 GCF_056402095.1 Peribacillus sp. P4_C12 | reverse complement strand
GCTCTGGATTATCGGCGAACCCGGCAGTCGGGCGTACGAGCGATTTGGTTGTCCAACAGGGGGGAACGGCTATTTTAGCAGAAACGACTGAACTCATCGGAGCAGAGCATTTGATAGCTAACCGGGCAGCAAACGACGATGAGTTCAGTCGTTTCTGCTAAAATAGCCGTTCCCCCCTGTTGGACAACCAAATCGCTCGTACGCCCGACTGCCGGGTTCGCCGATAATCCAGAGCATGCATCCGACCCACCGCATTCTGTGCCGACAATCAGCTCGCTAAAATCACATAATTCTCGTTGTATCATCGAGGCATCCTGTACCATTTTGACTGCAATTTTAGCTACTTCTGCAATGGTTTGAAGTGTGCCGCCATGATCCTGAATCGACACCGTTTCGACTGGTTTGCCGCATTTGGCAATCTCATCCCCAATTCGATGCGCCTGATGTGTTTCACAGCCAAGGCCAAGTACAATGACACCGTATACATTTGGATTCATACCCATTCCCGCATAAGTTCTGGCCGTTTGATCATAATCAGTGCCTACTTGCGCACAGCCATGCTGGTGAATAAATGTGACTGTTCCGCTTACCAGCTCTGTTACGCGCTGAGCTGTTTGCGTTGCGCAAGTAATCGTAGGTAAAATCAGAACATGATTCCGGACACCTACGCGTCCATCCTGACGGCGGTAGCCCCAAAACTGCATTTTTTCATTCAGCAATCTTGTCACCCCTTCCTCTTTTGCCTTCTAAATTGTGTACATGAACGTGTGCTCCAGCAGGAATAAAAGCGGAGGCAGCACCGATGACTTCACCGTATTTAATGATGTCTGCTCCATGTTCGATCGCTTTAACTGCGAACTTATGGCCAAAGCGAATCGGTTCAAGAATGGTTACGGTTACAGCGAGGTCATCTTGACCTACTTTCACAACCACTGATGTCTTTTCAGGAATTTCAGATAAGGCAACAGCTACACTATCTTCCTTACTTAAATACAGGGTTTTATATTCGCTCATTTTGTCACTCCTTAAATTGTTTGTACGGCATTGCTTTGGATGACGGGGTTATTCAAAATTCCAATGCCTGGAATTTCAATTTCAATCCGATCGTTGTCATACAATGTAAATTCATTCGGCGGAACTACACATGTACCTGTGAGCAGAACTGTTCCGTCAAAAATAATGTTATCTAACACTAAAAACTCCACAAGCTCTTCCAGTGTACGTTTCAGTTGGTTTACTTTTGCTTCTCCGTCAAATACCTTTTCTTCATTTCGATAGATACGGCACATTATTTTAAGGTCATATGGATCCGAAACAGCCTCTTTTAATAAGATGGCCGGTCCGATAGAGCAAGAATTTTTCCATACTTTTGCCTGTGGAAGATAAAGTGGATTCTCACCTTCAATGTCCCTGCAGCTCATATCATTACCTGCGATGTATCCGAGTATCGTCCCTTCTTTGTCGATGACAAGACCTAGTTCTGGCTCCGGGATTTGCCAGTGTGAATCTGAACGTAAGTAAACTGGATCATTCGGTCCTACGGTTCTTGCTGCAGTCGATTTAAAGAAAATCTCGGGACGCACTGCATCATAAACTTTGTCATAGAACGTTTGGCGGTCAAGCTTTCCTTGCGTTGCTTCGTAATTACGTGCTTCCTTGCTTTTTTTATACGTTACACCAGATGCCCATACTTCTGGTGCGTCGATGGGCGTTGTTAATTTAAGACCTTCTAATGGCTGTTTTTCTTCTTCGGCAACTATTTGTTTTACAATATCAAACGCAGTTTTGTTTTTCTGACGTGCCGTTTCAATCAACGACATAAAATCTATAAACGGAAGATCCACCACCTTGTTTTCGTTTGTCACGGCAGCAAGTTGTTTCTCGTTTTCTTTTACATAGCGAATAATTCTCATTTGCTAGTCCCTCCTAAATGGCAGTCACGTTTTATATTTTTTGATATTCATATCCAAGCTCCTGCGAAATTTTACTGCTGCATTCCTTTAAGATACGTACATAATACTCGTGTGTTTCTTCATTTACTTTCGATGAAGGCATCGATACGCTCATAGCGGCTATTACTTTGCCTGAATAATCTTTTATTGGCACAGCCAGACAGAAAATTCCTGGTTCGTTTTCTTCATTATCCATTGAATACCCAGCAATACGTGCTTTTTCGATTTCAACTAAGAACTGTTCTTTTGACCTTATTGATCTTTCAGTTGGTCCTGTATATACATAGCCGTCCAAGAGCAAATCTAGTTCACTATCGGTTTTAGTTGCCACAAGTGATTTACCTACCGCACTTGTATGTATCGGGACACGGCGGCCAATACGGGAATACAAAACCGTAACCCCTCTGCCTTCCACTTTATCGATATATACACCTTCCTGCCCGTCTAATATGACGAGGTGGAGCGTTAAGTTTGTGGTCTCGGAAAGCCATTCAAGATGTTTTCTTGCGACATTACGCAAATCGAGATGGGTCACCACCACGCTCCCCCTCTCTAATAGTTTTAAACCTAGAGAGTATTTGCCATTTTCTTCACCTTGTGAAATATACTGATGCAACTGTAAGGTTTTTAAAAGCGAATGAACCGTGCTTTTATGCAAATTCATTCGTTTGCTTATTTCTGTGATAGTTAAATCCCTGTCACGCTCGTCAAATAAATCCAATATTTTCAATGCGCGCTCCACTGATTGGATGATAGGCATTGTTCCTCACTCCTTCATTTTCTGTCTCTCTTTATTTTATCGGATTTATGACGAGCGTTCCTTACTTTATTAATATGTTTTTTTCCAGAAGCAAAATATCCTGTTCATAATCAAGTACAGCATCTTCTACGACGGCGATTGGTACAACCCCATTTGCCGCATCTGTATGTCCATACATCCGGTTGCTGGCCGCAACCATTTTTTGACGATTTTTCATTCGTTGCTTACGTTCCGTGACCAATGATTGTCTTTCTTCCTTTATATAATCCTCAAACTCATGCACAACTTTTCCGGTAAGAAGTTGAGCGGCATCGACAAAATCAATGCGGCCCTCGCGAAGCTGAAGGTGAACAACATCACCCGTTTGGAGGAAACCAATGCCTCCATCTTCATATGCTTCTGGTGTCATATGACCAATAGCGGCGCCGTAAGTGACACCCGAATAGCGGCCGTCGCTAATGATTGTTGCGAGTTTTTTCATAACACGGTTAGCATTAATATGTTGCATCGGTGTAAACATTTCTGGCATACCGAAAGCAATGGGACCTTGCCCTGCGATAATGACGGCAATTTTCAAAGTACCTTGATCAGCCATCTCGTCAAATAATTCCTCGTAAGGTGCATCTTTTATTCGTGACCATTCAGGCTCATTATTGTATTTAAGTGACGCAAGAAGATGATCATGCTCGAACAGCTTTTGCTCTTTTATTTTCGAGAGCAGGCTTGAATCAAGCAGGCTTCTATTGGCATCATCCTCATTTTCGTAGTAAAGAACAAATGCTAGCTTATCATCGAACTGATTAAGCTGCGGTGTCGGCATCCCGCTAATTTTCACAACAGCACTTTCAAAAAAGTTTCCTTTTAATRCATCTACACCGCTGAATCCACGGCGTGGAGTGGATAAAATAACTTGATTATTCTTTACATTTACTGCCTGAAGGCTGCGTGTAATCGCAAGACGTTCTTTCCACGTTTTTGCGGCGACTGTTGGCGCATCCTGATCCATTGGTACACCATTTTCAATAAGTTCGTAAACAAGCGTTTCCATACCACGGCTTGTGCCACTGCAACACTGCATTGCAAGTGAATAAATGTCACGTCCTTCAGTCAAGCTGTAATCAAATAAATCAGGAATCGGATGTAAATGGTGAATGCGGTCAAGATCCCATAAGCTGAATTTGTATCCTGCATATAGCATGGCAGCTACGATATGCATCATTAAGTTCGTAGAACCACCCGAAGCGCTGTGAATGCGTATTGCATTTTTTATATTCGTCGCGACAATGTTGGCCACTCCGTATCGCTCGTCGTTAATCATTACAGAAAAGCTATCAAGCACGGCGTTAATCTGGCGCTGTGATGGTGGATCTGTTAATAGCTCAACTGCTGGATGAACGAGTCCCATGCCTGCAACTAGATGACGTGAACTATTGCCCGTTCCGTTAAAGGCACACACGCCTCCCTGACCATCACAAGTAGCTACAGCAAGCCTCATTTCAAAATATTTATGCTGTTCTTTCGTCAAGATGCCACGTTCGTATGCACGTTCGAATACACCCTGAAATGCAGTATTCGATGAACATTGCAAGATATACGCCATCGTATCACGTAAATCAACGGCTACATCAGCTACACCTTCACTTTCCGCTTTTTTCGCCAATGCTTCCAATTCTTCTATCACGTCGGCAGGAATCGAACCACCTTCTAATACGTGAGCAGGTGCGAATGTCGCGAAAAAGGGCGCTTCACCTCGGTTGCGACGCACAC
>NZ_JBFUIB010000301.1:0-4496 GCF_056402095.1 Peribacillus sp. P4_C12 | reverse complement strand
ATATAGGAAATGGCTCTAAGGGAATTCTGCCATTGCACTTTTGAATTACTATCGACAATGTCTCCAACAAATGTGTTCATTACAATATTGTTCTTCTTAGTGTTTTTTGCAATCCAATTCATTTGGCTATTAAATATCTCTGGATTCTGGCTAGAATATTTTTGCGTATCTGGGACAAATAGAAAATTATAATTATTTTTGTTTGTTAGAAATGGAATTCTATCGTTTGTTCCTTTGAATGGTTCGTCTTCTCGAGCATCTTGAACAAGCCATTCTTTTTCAGTCAAAGCCTCATTAGCAATTCGTATTTCTTGGATGTTACCTGCAAATAGTGCATCTAATTCATTTCCCCACTCAGATGCCCCGATATTCCAGCCTTTACCTTCTATAGTTGCAATGCCTACTACCTTTTCTGACTTTCCATAATCACTAATGCCATTTACAGTTAAAGTGGTCGTTTTACCGTCATTAACAACCGCCAAATGATACCATTCATCAGCATTTAAAGAACGAGACCAGTTTCCCACATTATAGTTTAGATTAGAGGGATGACTTGTCCATTGAATTTCTTTATCACTAGATATAGATAATGTAGTAAGGATTTCTTTCTCGCCTTCCACTTTATTAAGATCAGCAGCCTGCCCTTGTCTTGTTAAAATTCCCATCCAGCTATGTAAACGGTCTTCAAAATTATTTGGTAATTTAATTACAGCCTCGATTGTAAATCCTTTATCAAATTGCTCCTTATTAATAGGTGCTTCCTTTATTGTTTTGAAATATCTTCCTGAAGGGGCATTTTTGTAATTAGCGAATTGCAAGCTATCAACTTTTTCTTGATTATGATAATCTTCTTCAGACCATTTAATCATATTTTTTAATTCTGGCGAGGCTTGATCTCCAATCGTTACTAACTCTAAATCATTTCCTTGTTTACTTGCATCTTCAATAATTAAATTGCCTTTATCGATTGAACCGCTTTTCACATGTTGTTTCGAAAATTTCCAATCTGCCACGATATTACTTCGATCTTTTTCAGCAACAGAATTTGAGGCAGCTGCCGAATTAGCAAAACCAGGAACAATCATACAAAAAAGCGATAAACCAATAAATGCTTTTTTCATTCTCATAAAACATTCACCTCGTTAAATTTTTATAACATAATAAAGGATATCAATTATAGATTTATTCTTTCATGAAAATAAGTAAAGGTTTTGTAAAAAACAAAAGCTGGTTCAGAAGGCTCTGCTTTTTGCATCCATCTGTGATAGTCCACTTAGCTCTTTATAACTTATTAGATGGAATGAATAAAATAATGCATGATGAAAACTAAAGGATTAATAAAGACAGGTGATGAGAAGAAAGCCAAAGGAGACAAGGAATTATAAAGAAATATAGAGAAATTTAATATCAAATTTAGTTGCAGCTTTGGAAGAAAAATATAAGAAGTCAAATTAGTATTTGATTTAATTTTTTATTATAAAATAAGTAAGTTTAATGGCTAAGATGCACCAAACTGCCATCTATCATTCAGGGATATAAATAAAAATAATTAGAAGCAAAAACAGGGAGCGGGTTATTCCCCCACTCCGTTTTCTTATAGTAAAGAATAAATAGTGCATAGCCTAGAAGTTCAATGAATTATGGATTTGCTGCTTAATTCCTATATCCTTACAATTTCTATACTCTTAATCGTTCAACTTCTTTAATGAAAAAAGGTATTCATTGTTATATAAATTTGCAAATCCTCTTAATCATAATTGCTAATATAATGTACAAAAAAAGCAAAATAACAATTGGTTATTTTTTCTGCTTCAGGTAACAAGCGTAATGTCGTATCTAAACGAATTGGTTTGCAACATTATTGATCCATTAAGAGAGGAAGTCGAGGGTAGTCCAATAGTACAGTTAGCGAATGACACTTTTCTAGAAATTATTGAAAAGATTGTGATACATAGTACACGTTCGAGAAAAAGAAGAATGGTTAAATACAAAAAGGCCATAGAGTAGTGTATTGCATAATCAATGAATGATCTGTTTGTAATCACTAAACAAATTAAATGAAGAGGAGGAGATGACTGGATGCAGCCATTCAAACCAGGAACGAAAGTTGAAATAAATGAAGCTTATTACAATCATTTAAAAGAAAAGTAAATCGTATATCTGTAAGTATCAACCCCTATTCCCCAGAAGGAAATTACGATTGTACTTTGGGTTGAAGTAGGAACTAATAGACAACACGTATTTTGTATAAAATCATTATCGCCAAAAGTATTTCAGATTGTTGATGTGAATCATTATCGCCAAAAGTATTTCAGATTGTTGATGTGAATCATTATGAATTTTGGACATCCCTTTATAATCAATTATGTTGTTGATTTTACCGGTCTCTTTTAATCTAGCTATACTTTGTGACCATTTACGGTAACAAAATTACTCTTAAACTATATACATTTTAACTAGTTAAAAAGAGCATCGAATATWCGATGCTCTTTTATTTTTCCATCTAATACCTGTACTTATTAGGAAACATTTTATCGGTAAGGCTTTTCTGATGACAGTATCTTGTCGTTATCTTACCTTTACATTTACTTAAAACTTTAATAGAAGCTAAAATAAAAGGGCATCAAGTGAGTATTGGCCAGCTCCTGTAATCGCTACACCAATCGCAACGGCAAGGATTGCAAGATTATATTCATAGCCATTTTGAGTTGACCAGTAGCCATTTGCTCCGTGAACTTTAACGATAGCAACCAACATTGTAAGGGCAATTAAAATACCTGCGAGCGGTGTAAAAAGACCTAAAGCAAATAAAGCACCACCAATAAGCTCTGATAGACCAGCAAATAGAGCCATTGTAACTCCCGGCTTCATACCAATTGAATCAAACCAGCCGCCGGTGCCCTTTAAACCATAACCTCCAAACCAGCCAAATAATTTTTGTGCACCGTGTCCTACAAACGATAAACCAATTACTACCCGTATTACTAATAAACCTATACCAATCATATTTAATTCCTCCTGGTAATATTTTTAGATATCTTTAATTCGAGATATATATGAAAAAAATATTTACATTAATAAATAACGAATCTTTGGATATTATCTCGAATTAAATTATCTTTAATTAAAGATAATAGTTTATTACCTTTTTGTCAAACATAATTTTAGCGCGATAATATTATGTACTGAACTCAAGGGGCTATTTAGAAAAATCTTTTATCACACTTTTTTTGCTGTATTCGTTAACTAGTCATTATTAAATAAAACCATAAACTTGTTGTCCCAAATACTCGAAACAGGTTGTAGGAAGAATTGTTCAGGAACGATGAAAAAGAATAAAGGATAGTGGATAGAGGGGAGACTTTGTCAACCATTTTCAACTTGATGGTATTCTAGATCTTTCTTTAGAAGGGTTACTATAACAGCATCATGAAAAGCAATAGAAAAACAAAAAGCGTTATCAACAGTATCGAAGTAATTCAGACGGTTAATTAGTACAAAGCCAAGGTGTTTGATTAGAACTTCTTATAAGAATCAAAGAAAATTTAGATCACCAACTTTTAAGCCCTTTTCTGGTACTCGTTTACCTTGTTTAACGAGTGTGTCTGTAATTCCTATCATGATACCATTTGATCTGAGCATGGCATATATGAATCCACTGCAATCAAAATGACCTTTTTCAATATCTTCTGGTAATCGACCTGCACCACATATTCGAAAGGATCTTATTTAACAGGGAAAGTCCTAAATAAACCGGGTGAGCTATTATTTGAGCGAAATAGCAAGTCAGATACCGTTACACATTCATAGCCATTTTTATATAAATAATCCAAAGTTGTTTCTAGTGCTTTTACAGTTTGGGGACGATCGGTCCAATCATGCAAGAGAATGATGTCACCTGCTCGTAAGGATTTAATAATATGATTCGAAATTGTATTAGCTGCAGGTCTTTTCCAGTCTTGTGGGTCTTGACTCCAGGACCAAAGGACAACTTTAAACCCTTTTTTAACAGCTGTATTAATGATTAAATCGTTATGAAAGCCTCCTACAGGACGATATAGAGAAGGTTTATATTTGGCAATTTCCCAAATCACTTTATCTGTTTGATCTAATTCAGAGGATAATAATACAGCACTCATATTTTTGTCATAAATATGATTATAAGTGTGATTAGCAATTTCATGACCTTCTTTTACTTCTCTCTCTAAAATATCGGGATAACTTTTCACTTTATTACCAGAAACAAAAAACGTTGCTTTAGCATTATATTTGGCCAGTATATCAAGGATTTGAGGGGTGTATGAAGGATGAGGGCCATCATCAAAGGTTATTGCAACGATTTTCTCCTGGGTATTCCCTTCCCAAATAACATTTCCTGTTTTTTCGTAAACCTCCCGACTAGCGGTTGTAGCTTGAATGTAATTACAGTCGTAAAAGTAAAAAAGGATGAAAACTGAAAAAGCCAAAAATAAAGTTCTCAAAATAATGCCCTCCTG
>NZ_JBFUIB010000300.1:0-4505 GCF_056402095.1 Peribacillus sp. P4_C12 | reverse complement strand
TTCCTGTTTCAGGGGATTTTAAATACCCCTGAAACAGGAATTCTTGGAATTGGCTCTGCTTATGATACTCCCCTCTATATTGAAGATACGTTGGAAAGAAGAACTATTTTGCCACTCAGTTTAACCTTTGATCATCGTGTCTTAGATGGGGCTCCTGCTTCTGCCTTTTTACAAACAATAAAAAGATATTTAGAAGAGCCAATGACCATGCTTTTATAGAAAAAGGAGGAAATCTCTTGAATCGTATAGCAATTATCGGAGGAGGTCCTGCTGGGTATGTAGCGGCAATTACTGCTGCCCAGCAGGGAAAAGAAGTGACACTGGTTGTCGATGGGCCACTTGGAGGAACCTGTTTAAACGAAGGATGCATGCCAACGAAGTCTTTGTTAGAAAGTGCTGATACGTATGAGTTGGTGAAAAATGCAGGTGAATTGGGAATCCGTCTCCCATCTAACTCAATTGAAATCGATTGGGAAGTGGTGCAGAAACGAAAGAAAGCTATTGTATCGACACTTGTCCAAGGCGTTCATTATTTAATGAAAAAAAATAAAATAAAAGTAATTCAAGGAAGAGCTTCTTTAATAACGAACCACCAACTTCGGATAGAAAATGACAATAAATATGAAGAGATTGAAGCTAGTAAAATCATTATTTCTACAGGTTCCGAACCGATTCCATTGCCATTTGCACCGTTCGATGGTAAATGGATCATCCATAGTGGTCAAGCCATGTCACTCCCTTCTATTCCTACTTCACTTTTGATTATTGGAGGCGGAGTCATTGGATGCGAGTTTGCAAGTATTTATAGCCGGATGGGCACTAAGGTCACAATCGTTGAGATGGGGGAAAAGCTGYTCCCAGGGGAAGATGAAGATATCTCAGGGGTTCTACATAAAGAATTGGAAAGCCAAGGGGTAATAATCCATGCCTCCACATCTGTCAAAGACATGAATACTAATAATAAGAAAGTATTTTTAGATAAAAGTGATGGCAATATTGACGAAGTTCATGCCGATTACGTACTTGTTTCAATAGGGAGAAAGCCTAGAGTAAACGGAATGGACCTAGAGCGGAATGGTATTGATTTTTCTAAACATGGTATTTCTGTAAATAATCAAATGCAAACAAGTAATTCTTCAATATATGCCTGTGGTGATGTGATTGGTGGAATCCAACTTGCACATGTAGCTTTTCATGAGGGAAGAGTAGCTGCTCTGAATGCCTGTGGACACGAGACTAAAGTAAATTATCGAGCAATTCCCCGATGTATTTATACTTCCCCTGAGATTGCTAGCGTAGGATTGACGGAAACAGAAGCAAGAAATAAATATGGTGATATTAAAGTTGGAGAATTTCCTTTTTCCGCAAATGGAAAAGCTGTCATTTCTAACAAACAAATTGGAAAGGTCAAAGTCGTAGTAGATACTCAATTTAATGAGATTCTTGGATTTTCCATCGTTGGCCCACACGCGACAGAAATAATTGGTCAAGGAACGGTCATGCTCCATGCGGAAATTACGACTGATATTATGGAAGATTTAATAGCAGCGCACCCAACCTTGTCGGAGTGCATACATGAGGCATTATTAAGCGTTAGTGGCCAAGCAGTGCATACTTAAATGAACTGAATCCTATTGAATTGGGGGTATTTTGTATGGTTATTAGTCATCGAACAGCGATTGTCACTGGTTCAGGTCGTGGAATTGGACGTGCGATTGCATTGAGACTAGCTCAAGATGGATTGAATGTGGTGATAAACGACGTCAATTTGGACAGCGCCGAATCGGTCGTAAACGAAATTAAGGAACTTGGACGTGAAAGCTTTGCAGTGAAAGCTGATGTAAGTAAAAGAAATGAAGTATTCAATATGGTTGATCAAGTTGTGGATCATTTTGGACAACTTGATGTTATGGTTTCAAATGCAGGAATTGCCCAAATTAAACCGTTGCTTGAAGTGACTCAGGAAGATCTTGAACAGATTTTTAGTATAAATGTAAATGGTGTGCTTTTTTGCCTGCAAGCGGCTGCTGAGCAAATGAAAAAGCAAGAAGGCGGGAAAATTATTAGTGCTGCCAGTATAGCTAGTTTCAAAGGGTTTAGCCTACTAGGAACTTACTCAGCAACTAAATTTGCCGTTAGAGGCATTACACAAGCGGCAGCACAAGAATTGGCTCAGTTTGGAATTACGGTAAATGCATACTGTCCAGGTATCGTCGGTACACAAATGTGGGATCTTATCGATGAAAAAATGGGGCAATATATGAATCTGGGAAAAGGAGAAGCATTTAAAAAGTTTTCGGATTCTATTACCTTGGGACGACCTGAGACCCCAGAAGATGTTGCGAAGTTTGTTTCGTATCTCGCCTCACGAGATTCTGACTATATGACAGGACAATCTATCATGATTGATGGAGGCGTCATTTTTTCATAAAACAAGCATTATAGGACTAGGAATTACGCATAAATGATTAATAAGTAAGCTTCACGTGAATGATCATGTGAAGCTTTTATTGTGAAGTTTATGTTAATTGTAATCAAAATATTGTAAGCGTATACATAATCTAATATAATAAAGTGGACCTCGATTAACTTCCTTTTTATTACTCCACGGTATTATTTCTCTTGATTGAAAAGACATGCTTTTATTTTTCAAATGAATGTTGAAAATGTTTAAACCAGATGATTAGAGGAGGATTATATGTTATCCACTAGTTGTTATCTACGTACATGGGAACGGTTTATTAGTGAGGGGGTTCTCGATTCAAATCGCTTGGACAAGCGAATTAAGGAATCTTGGCATCGATGTAAAAAAGAACAAGTCAATCCGTATCTAAATAAAGGTAAGCATGTGTTAACAAATGATTTATTGAACGTTCAAAGAGAAAAAAACTCCGTACTTCTAGATGTAGCTTCGCCCCAATTAACAAGAATGAACCAAGCGATTAAAGAGTCTGGCATGATGGCTTTATTAGTAGACCCTGATGGATATGTTCTTTCCCTCTCAGGAAACGAAAAAATTCTGGATGAAGCAGGTAAAATAAATTTTGTGGAAGGCGTACGCTGGACGGAGGGGGAAGTCGGAACAAACGCGATTGGAACCGCTTTGAAAACGGGGGAGGCAGTAATGATTCAAGGAACCGAACATTACTCTATTGCCTCACATAAATGGAGTTGTTCTGCAATGCCTATTTTTAATGAAGATAGAATGTTAATGGGTGTTTTAGATATATCGTGTCCGGTTGAATATTTTCATCCATCTATGCTTGGTATGGTTGCCACTTTGGCGTATACGATAGAACAAGAGATGGCGGTTCACTCCTATAAAAGAGAGTTGGCACTAACTCAGCATTCTATTGAACTAGCAGAAGCTTATCCAGACCGCCCCTTTATTGTTTGTAATCATAAAGAAATCATCATTTCAGCCAGCAAACAAGTCCGTCAAAAAATTTCTCAATCTATTGGAATGAGACTATCTGATTTTTTAACCTTTGGATACCAAATTGAAAAGGAAACTCCGCTTATTTCTACAGAAGATAAAAGGGTATCAGGAAAGTGTATATTTTTATCAGAAGGTCATACCCAAAATAGGCTTTTTCCAACTTCTTCGCCATCTAAGTTGTTTAATTTCAAGGGTGAAATGGGTATTAGTGAAGCGTTTCAAAACACATTACATAAAGTAAAGCTTGTTGCACCAACCGAAGCTAATGTGTATATATCTGGTGAAACAGGGGTTGGAAAAGAGCTTGTTGCTTTGTCTATTCACGAAAATAGTCCTCGTAAAAAAGGACCGTTTATCACCATAAATTGCGGAGCCATCCCCAAAGATTTAATGGAGAGTGAATTATTTGGTTATGTCGAAGGCGCATTTACAGGGGCTAAGCGTCAAGGGCATAAAGGGAAATTTGAGCAGGCTAATGGAGGGACTATTTTTCTCGATGAAATTGGTGAAATCCCACATGCGATGCAAGTGGCGTTATTGCGTGTACTTCAGGAAAAAAAAATCGTTCCGATTGGTGGTACAAAAAGTATATCTTTAGACATTCGCTTTATTACAGCAACACATCGTAACCTTGCAGAGCTTGTAAATGAAGGATCCTTTCGCCAAGATTTATATTATCGTTTAAATGTTTATCCTGTATTTGTACCACCCTTAAGGGAAAGGAAAGGGGATATTCCGTATCTTGTCCGCTATCTTAGTGAAGTGAATAACTGGAATATTCCATTATCAGAAGAATTATTAAATAGTTTAAAGGGTTACAATTGGCCGGGGAATATAAGAGAACTACAGAATGTTCTGCAACGATTGTCTATATTGCTTCAAGATGGACGAGTAGATTATGAACAATTATTAAATTCTATGCATTCACTAGCACTTACGCAGCAAGCGGATTGCCAGTCTCCGAAGGAAATTGATAAAAATTGTATTATGGGAAATGAACTGACAACCCGAGAAAAAATACAAAGAGATTTAATGCTAGAGGCATTGCAAAGGACACAAGGAAATG
>NZ_JBFUIB010000299.1:0-4543 GCF_056402095.1 Peribacillus sp. P4_C12 | reverse complement strand
CTTTCAGACCTTTCTTCTTCGCTTTTTTTAATCACCGAGAGCTTTCCTGTAGTTTCAAGGATGGCAAATTGAACTTCGTTTATATCAATAATTCCTTGTTCACGAAGCTGAGTCAATAAGTCATCAAAATTATAACGTTGTCTGCGCATCGCTTTTTCATCTATTTTTCCCTGATTGATGATGATCAGCGGCTGACCGTCCATGAAATAGCGAAATCTGACACTTTTCAATGAGGCAAATGCCAATGTAATTTGGAGGATCGCAAGGACAAACATTGGGATAGTCTGTCGGATAAACGGTTTTTCCAAATCTTCAAAGGATAGCACAGCAATGTCCCCTATCATGATAGATACCACTAAATCAAGAACGCTCAGTTCCCCTACTTCCCGCTTACCCATCATTCGAAAAAGGAACCAGATGACTAAATAGATTACCGTCGTTCGAAAAATAATGCCTAGATAGATATCCACTTCAATACCACTTCCTTCATCCATAGCATGGCTTTGAAATGAAAAATTACTCTATATTCTTTATCAAATTTTATAGAACTTCTTAAACCAGGTCTAAAGGTTCCAATAGAAGAATATGCTTGTACAAACACATCAACAGGCTAAATGTATCAGCCTTTTAAAAAGGAGGAATAACCATCGAAACTAAAAAAATGAGTGTCGCCGTAATCTATGGCGTCGGCTCCATCTTTGTCATAGCGATGATCGCAAGCTTACTCTTTTCTATCCTTCTTCGTTTTACTTCACTGACGGAATCATCCCTGACATACGTGATCATGATTGTGTCCTTTTTATCGCTGTTCATTGGTGGATTTATTTCAGGAGGTAAAGGGAAAAAGCAAGGACTTTTCTTAGGTGGAAKTACTGGTTTGCTTTACCTTTTAGTTGTGTTTCTTTTTCAATATTTAGGTAATGATGCACTTTTCACCATCAAGCAATGGATTTATTACGGCTGTTTTGTGATCACGGCCATGATGGGTGGCGTGCTTGGAGTAAATATGAGTTCAGAATCGCGAACCAATTAAAAAACCACAGCAAAAAACCGGGCACAATAGCCCGGTTTTAGTTTGTCTTATACAGTTACTTCTTTATTTGGTGCGCTTTCCGTAATTTCACGGATGGCAGCACGGTCAAATGTAAGCTTTGAACCGTCTGGTGATTTAATGACAATTTGCAATTCATCGATTGCATCGATTGTTCCGTGCATGCCGCCGATAGTTGCAACTTTATCACCTTTTTTCAAACTGCTTTGCATGTTTCGCGTAGCCTTCTGGCGTTTTTGTTGCGGACGGATTAATAAGAAATAGAACAATACGAACATTAAAATTAACGGAAGTATTTGTGTTAAACTACCCATTTTTCTTCACTCCTTTCATTCTTTAAAATATTTATGGAATTAGAAGTTTTTTGCATTTGGCTTATTGAAACCATATTGTTCAAAAAACTCTTCCCTAAAGTCTCCAAGGCGATCTTCTCGAATAGCTTGTCTGACCTGTTCCATCAAGTTTAACAGAAAATGAAGATTATGATAAGTCGTAAGACGAATACCAAAGGTTTCTTCACATTTAATCAAATGGCGGATATAAGCCCGGCTATAATTTTTACAAACATGACAATCGCAATTTTCATCTATTGGACCAAAATCACGAGCATACTTCGCATTTTTCACAACCAGTCGGCCATTGCTTGTCATCAACGTACCATTACGTGCAATACGTGTAGGGAGTACGCAATCAAACATATCGACGCCGCGGAGCGCACCATCAATCAATGAGTCCGGTGAACCGACTCCCATTAGGTAACGCGGTTTGTTAGTTGGCAGTAATGGACTTGTAAATTCAAGGACACGGTTCATGATATCCTTCGGTTCCCCAACAGATAATCCTCCAATAGCATAACCCGGGAAATCAAGGGAGACAAGGTCTTTCGCACTTTGTTTACGAAGATTTTCAAACTCCCCACCCTGAACGATACCGAACAACCCTTGATCTTTTGGACGCTCATGCGCATTCAAGCAGCGTTCTGCCCAGCGTGATGTCCGTTCAACTGATTTCTTCATATACTCTTCAGTTGCTGGGAATGGCGGACATTCATCGAATGCCATCATAATATCAGAGCCAAGTGCATTTTGTATTTCCATCGCTTTTTCCGGAGATAAGAATAATTTATCACCATTGATATGGTTTCTGAAATGTACGCCCTCTTCTTCAATTTTACGGAATTCACTCAAACTGAACACTTGAAAACCGCCAGAGTCGGTTAATATCGCCCTATCCCAGTTCATGAATTTGTGCAATCCGCCAGCTTCCTTGATAATTTCATGTCCTGGACGCAGCCATAAGTGATACGTATTGCTTAGGATGATGCCTGCCCCCATTTGTTTCAAATCTTCTGGTGACATCGTTTTGACAGTAGCCATTGTTCCAACCGGCATAAATGCTGGTGTTTCAAAAGAACCATGCGGCGTATGAACACGACCTAGCCGTGCCCCTGTCTGTTTACATGTTTTGATTAACTCATATCGTATTGCAGTCAACGCAATAACTCCCTTCAAGAGCATCTCACTCTTATATTACTTAATTAACATTGCATCTCCAAAACTAAAGAACCTGTATTTTTCTTCCACAGCCGTTTCATAGGCATGAAGAACATGCTCCCTGCCTGCGAGGGCGGAGATAAGCATGATTAAAGTTGATTTTGGTAAATGGAAATTCGTAATCATCGCATTAATCCCTTTGAATTCATAACCAGGATAAATGAAAATGCTCGTCCAGCCACTCTCTTCCTTAAAAACTCCATCATTACGGGACGCAATCGTTTCCAGCGTTCTCGTCGACGTAGTACCGACCGTGATGATTTTCCCACCGTCTTCTTTAACTTTATTCAGTAATCGGGCTGTTCCTTCGGTCATTTGGTAGAACTCAGAATGCATTTCGTGACTGTCAATATCGTCCACGCTAACTGGACGGAACGTACCTAGTCCAACATGAAGCGTGATAAAAGCGATATGAACGCCCATGCCTTTAAGTTTCTCAAGCAAATGCTCCGTAAAGTGCAGCCCTGCCGTTGGGGCTGCAGCCGACCCGCGTTCACGCGCATATACCGTTTGATAACGGTCTTGGTCGTCGAGCTGTTCCTTGATATATGGAGGCAGCGGCATTTCGCCAAGTTCCTCTAATATCTCATAAAAGATACCTTCATATTGAAACTTTAGGATTCGACCGCCATGTTCAAGTACACCTGTGCAGACGGCACTCAGCTTACCATCGCCAAAGATGATTGTCGTGCCTTCTTTAATTCGTTTCGCTGGCTTTACAAGTGTCTCCCATACATCATCATGTTCTTGTTTCAACAGCAAAACTTCTACTTTTCCACCTGTTTCCTCTTTACTGCCGTATAGCCGTGCCGGCAGTACTTTCGTATCGTTTAACACAAGACAGTCACCAGGTTTAATATACTCCGTGATATGACTGAATACATCATGCTTTAGCTCACCAGTTACTTTGTCTAGTACCATCAATCTACTTGCTTCCCTATCTTCCAAAGGAACTTGAGCAATTAGTTCCTCTGGTAAATGAAAATCAAACATATCCAATTTCATCTGTTCCACTTCCTAACCTGTCTATCAAAGCAGTAATTTGTTATTTAAAACGGCTGATTAGATAAAAAATAGCTGACAACACTACACTGACAATGATTGATGTTACGATTGGAAAGTAAAAAGTTGTGTTCCCCTTTTTGAATAAAATATCTCCAGGCAGCCTACCAAGATGTATATATTTCATCGCAAAACCAATCACAAATATAATCACGCCAAGTATCATAACCATTTTTGGTACATTCATCATTCAGGCATCTCCATTTCGAAATGCTCATAAACAAGCGGCGTTGCCATTCGTCCTCTTGGGGTCCGTTGTAGAAAACCGACCTGTAACAGATATGGCTCATACACATCCTCAATCGTATGTGCTTCCTCACCAATTGTTGCTGCAATCGTCTCCAACCCAACGGGACCACCACGAAATTTCTCAATAATCCCTTTAAGTAATTTATGGTCAATATGATCGAGTCCTAAACGGTCGACCTGCATTAATTCAAGTGCATAATCGGCGAGTTCCGCCGTTATCGTCCCATCACCACGGACCTGGGCGAAATCCCTGACCCGACGCAAAAGACGGTTTGCAATTCTTGGGGTTCCCCTTGATCTTCTAGCAAGCTCGCCTGCGGCCTGATCATCCATTTCCGTGTCCATGATTCTTGCCGTACGGATAATGATATCAGCCAAGTGATTTTCCGTGTAATATTCAAGACGGCTCAAAACGCCAAAACGGTCCCTGAGCGGTGCCGACAGCGAACCTGCCCTTGTCGTGGCCCCAACGAGGGTAAACGGAGGCAGGTCGATCCTGATCGAACGTGCCTCTGGTCCCTTGCCGACTACGATATCAAGACAGAAATCCTCCATTGCGGGATATAGCACTTCTTCGACAACACGGGGCAAACGGTGAATTTCATCAATGAATAACACATCACCGGGT
>NZ_JBFUIB010000298.1:0-4563 GCF_056402095.1 Peribacillus sp. P4_C12 | reverse complement strand
CCCTTATATCTAATAAAATAGCGCTATGATCTTTACTATTATTCTTTTCGCAAGGAACGTTTTTAACAGGAACATAACGTTTATACAAACTCGGGACCAAAATCACGACAGTTACTAGAAGCAAATAAAAAATCAAATCCACCACCTGTGTTTCAATTTATAACCTCATATTATACCTATGGGGGTATGTTGTCAAGCTAGTTAAATTTACTTCTAAAATGATTGTCTGCGATGTCGATATATCAGTTACTTAATATTTTTCTATATTTGTGAGTTATACGGAAGGATATTCATACTGGAAACGAATAATATTAGTTCCTACAGACCCTTCCCCTTATACTTTCTTCTATCATTTTGCTCATTCTTTTTTGAACCTCCTGATACTCATACTTACTCCTCTCGAGACAACTTATCAAACGTTTAGAAACTTATTCTTGTCCCCAAATTTTATTCGCACATGGGCAACTGTTTTATCAGGATATGTAAATTTCTGAAGAATCTACAAAAATGATAACATCCCTTAATGCATGTGGACCTCTCCTTAAAAACGTTTATTCAAAGCCATACTATTTTTTTTGACAAGTTTTTCTCCTATTTACAAGGGAATCTAAGCAGGAAACCACTTGAGACGCTAGCGATTGATGCCATATACCTATCGAAACTCGAGATCAAGCTCCCTAAAAGAAAAAAGAATCTGAACTAAAACGCTTACCTAATAAATCTCATTAATATTAGATTATAACAGTCAGGTTATACTAGAATGGTGGTGCTCAGTGATGTTCACTCCCCGAATGAGCATTATTTTCATTTACCTCAATTTTCAACTCTGTTGAGGTATAATCCTCGGAGTGGTTAAGCATGGGAGACCTCGCTTTATAAAGATTTTACTCATTGAGTTTTTGATTCACAAACGCAGAAAACACATATTTCTAAATGAATAAAGCCGATGATTCCTACGTAGGAATCATCGGCTTTTTACAATTAACCTGAAACTAATAATAAGGAGGAAATTTAATAGAACTATCCCCTCTCCTTCTTTGATACTGGATCGCTTACGCTTAGTAAACCATTTATGCAAGGCTGCCCCATCGTTTTATCTTCATTTAACTTTAAAGGGCCTTCTTCCTGGGTTTTTAATTCKCATACAATCGATATTGGTCACTTAATGTATCTCCATTACCGTAAATATAGGCTTTTGAGCCGGATGTATAGGAAGAATCGTCGTACTTCCATTTGATTCTGAGACCCATGTTCCCGCCTGCTCCATATGTGTTCTCGCCATTCTTTTTAATATATTGTGAAAAACTGGCCCATGTCTTGGGGCCAACCACACCATCCACATTGAGATGGTTTTCTTTTTGATATTTCTTTACACCCGCTTCGGTTTTCGGCCCAAAAATCCCATCAACGTCAACCACTGCTGAATCAGTATAAAAACCCATTACATTGAGGATATACTGCATATTTCTGACTTCCACCCCAAGAGAGTCCTTCCGCAAAATCGAGTTTTTATCCCAGCTTTGCGGGTGGTGAAATCCTCCAGCAGATGCTGAAGCGGTGGAAAATGATACACCCAGGGCTATTGCTAATACTACCAAACCAGTAAGTAATTTCTTCATAGYTCCAYCTCCCTCTTTTTTTGTTTATTCAATCCACCTTACTAATTCCCCTTAGATTTTATATTCCCCTTCCGACAAATGTCCTGTTTATTTTGAAACCGCTACACAAACATAGTCACCAGAAGGACCACAGAATAGGATAAGTTGTACGAACAATAGAGACAACCCTTAAAGCTTTAAAAGAAGATCCTAGCTATAAAACATATCCCACTTTGGGATTCCTTTACTATCCGTTCACGACTCATTTTCCTTAGTTTCACGTACACCGTTCATTTACAGGAGAGGTTAAATAAAATGGAGGTAATTCACACAAGTATGGAGAATATGTAAATAATAGTCATAATGGAGTGTGAAATATGAAAATAAAAGAGCTGTTAGATGAGCTATCCGTAACTGGAAATACAATAGCAAAAATCGCACAGGACAAGGTTGGCATTGGAGAGAAACGATTAAAGAATGCGTTACACAATGCAGGATATGAATACAGGAACAAAAATCCGAAAGGCTGGTTTTATGCAAAAGAAGGGAAAGAACCCCTTTATCAGTCAGTGTTTGAGTTCATTGAATCAAAAAATAGTTTACCTATTGTTAAACAAAGTTCACCCGACCTGAATGACACTTTACCAAGAAGTTCACAACCTATTACACTCGATGTGAAGAGTGTAAGAAATGAAGGTGAAAAATATATTCACACCGTTTTCACACCTGAAGAAGTTACGATATTAAAGGAACTGATAAAGGCATATGTTCTTGATGATCAGCAAGATAGTCAAAGAGATGATCTTTATCAAAGGGTAGTCACTTTAGAAAAAGGCAACAAAGTAAGAAAAACGATTGTCATTAACGAAGAAGTTGGGACTTTGCTTGATAGGTTCGCAGATCAACAGAAGTTTAATAAATCCGACATAATAGAACTTGCCATATTAGATTTAATTAACAAATACAAATAACTACTCAATAATATCTATTTTATGGCTCCTAGCAAGCTATATACAGCCCTATCATGTAACTGCTTAAACATGCTTTTCTTTGTGTGATTACTATTTAGGGTTCAGATCATAAATGGCGGCTTTCCTTCCTCATCATTGTTAATGTATTCGTTAATTGTTTGATTTTCTATATCTCTAGTAGTCAAAGGTTTCAGACAGACTGACTTGAATATCAAACAAATTCAATTTTAGAGTTGATTTTTTCTAATTCTTGAAGTTAACTACCAAATATTAGCTAATTGTACTTACCCTAGCATGTCCATATTTCTTGGCGTATCCCACTTTTACACTTTATTTATGACCCTAATTTATGACACCACACAATACCTTACTATTACTACACTATCAAAACGGGTGGCCTATACTTTTATGTTTTGGATAAGGTTAGTTCAAAAAAAGAGACTGACTATAAAAAGCCAGTCTAATGTGACGTCAGGTGCTTCCTCACGTCTTATATATATTATGCAAATGTTTGGACCAGGGTTACTCTATCTATTTATTTATGACTAGTTCATTTTGTTCTTGGTCAAAAACCTCATCCATTATGCTTATATAGTATGTGGAGATAACAACAAAACATTTCTTATATACGTCTATCACTTGGTAGATAGATATTGACAAGGCTTTGTTAAATGTTATTAAAATAATTCATTAAATAGCAAGGTCCCTCTACTATGTTTACTAAGTCACCAATGCTGATATATTATGTTCATTTTTACATAATCAATGGGAATTCACAGAAAAAAACTACTTTATGGTAAAGAAAGTAGTTAAAGGGAGATGGTCTAATGAATAAAAATAGACTATTTAAACATCTTTGAATGCTTCTTTCAATAGAGATTCCTAAAGATACTAAAATAAGATTGAAGAATTGGTTAAAGAAATAGAAAGTGAAGGAAAAATCAATTTAAGAGGATGTATTCAAAAAGAGTGCTCGGTTTATTTACATGGAATGATTAAGTATGCACCCGAGTAATCGGGTGTTTTTTTATTACGGATCTCGGACTTCTTTTAACCGCCACCTGTTTCATAAAGAACTAAAAAGCAACAGATTTATTGTCATCCAACAGCATGGAAATTCAAATTCTGATTAACTTTCACTTCGTTCTTTTCTTTTCCTTATTCAACATTTATGTTAGGAAATTAAACACTACTACACTACTCATCATTTGCCTTTGATAAATTTTCTGAAATTATCGTAATCAGTCTTAATGTAATGAAATACCTTTGCGTTGCCGGCATGATCTGGATGAGTTAATTTTAATAACCCTTTATATTCTGCTATCACGTCTTTATTACTCGCCATTTTTGCAAGTCCTAATTTTTCACTATAATCATTTGATTGATTATTGGAGTCTAAATTGTAATTGTCTCTTTTGTTTTCTTTTACTTTTATCAATTCATTACGTAATTCAATATTTTCTTTTAATAAATCCTTTGTTTCATTTTGTAATTTACTTTTCTCATTTTTTAGTAGTACAACTTCCTTTTTAAACATATCTCTTTGCTGGATTAATATTTTTTTTGAAGTCTCATGAAGTTCTTCAATTCCTTCTAAATGCTTATCTTGTGCTTGTATTTTTAATTTTAATCGGTGAATGATCTCGTCCTTATTTTGATCAATACGATCATTTATAGACACCTTTGAGACTGTATCATTAATTATATATCCAGTTTCCCTATTCCCGTTTCCCTCGTATTTAATCTTACCTTCACGCAGCCACCGGCTAACAGTTTGAATACTAATACTTTCTGTTATTCCTGCATCTTTTAACAGGTCAAATGCTTGATCTGTGTCATCAATTATGTATCCAGTTTTTCTATTCTTGTTTCCCCCCTCGTATTTAATTTTACCTTCACGCATCCAACGTCTAACAGTTTGAATGCTAATACTTTCTGTTACTCCTGCATCCTTTAACAGGTCAAATGCTTGATCTGTGTTCACGATGTTCCCC
>NZ_JBFUIB010000297.1:0-4564 GCF_056402095.1 Peribacillus sp. P4_C12 | reverse complement strand
GATCCATCCAAAATTTCATCGAACTCTATTTCATTGATTCGTTGTGTAACGGTATCGACATTTTCCTGTTCAACAATTCCTTCTATATATATAACAGCTAGTTTTGTTTTAGATAAGGATCCTACAGTTAATTCATTTACTTGTAACTCTGGGATAGGCAGTCTTTTTCTCACTAGATTCAGATTGATATCAATATCTTCGACAAAAGCTTCTTGAGGACTTATGATTCCAAATTCAAGCTCGGGTTTACCAATTTGTCTTCCTTGTTTGGAGGCAATATTTATCAACAAACACTCATCGAGGTTCGTATCTAAACGAATGGCAATTTCGCCTCTCATTATCCTTTCTTCAATTACCTTCCTAGTGCTAGTGATTAGAGTATTCTCTATGGGGATATTTTCTTTAATTTGTTCCAAACTAATCGTTTCTAAAGTTGGTATTACAGATAGTACGCTCTCATGTAGTTCTTGCCCGTCAATTAAAGAGCGATAAAAAGATACCCAATAGCCAATTCCTTTTAAGTTGCCTTGATGGTTAATAAAATCATTTGATGACGAAAGGGAATTAAATAGGCTTCGTATATCGGAAACCTTATTAAAATCGTCTTTTCGATTTAAGTTTTTTTGGGAATTTCTGCGGTTAAACAACATTTCCACCTCTAAACTTAAGCTTATTATCCTATTATTCCAACTTCATCCCATATTAACCTTATTAGAATGTAATTGTAACTTGTTTCGTGAACGGTACATTACTTGGGTACAAAGCCGAATAGAGCCACTAGGCCCTATGCGTAAAGTGTGTCATTCGGAAATCATTTTATTTAAAGAAGGATTATTAATCGACGAAAGGATGGGGGGATGTTTTGAGGTGTAGTCAAGATTGATTTTCAGCATGATAGARAACTGTGTAAGATATATCAATTCAAAATTAAGAGTTTTAATAGTTGCTGGTTGATTAGATAAAAGGCAGAGGCAGGCACAGGCAGGCACAGGCTAAAATAATTCTAATAGTATTTTATAAGATGGAAGGGAACTAAATAATCTGATTCAAAATCACAAGAAAGTCCCGAATTGGCCTACTTTAGTAGTATAGAAAGGGACTTAGTCGACTGGATCGGGCCTATGAAGTCCCTTGAAATGGGAAAAATCTGTAGCTCTTTAGCTCTTGTAATGAATTAGCCATTGGCTTTTCAAAAAGGTAGATGTGCAAAAAGTTGAAAATTCATTACAAAAAAAGTACTCTTTAATTGTTCAACAACTTGGCAGTTTAGTGAAATATGAAATATAACAAAAAGAGCATTGGAATTAGATTAGTTAGTTGTAAATAACCAACCTGTTTTCTCGTAGTCAGATTTCTTTTTTAGCTGATTTAATAGGTTTTTTAATGAATTAATTACTTCGTATGATATCCCCTTCAAAGATATCTAATATCCAACTTTTTATATCAACAATTCGTAAATGATCAATGCTTTTATCGGTCCCTGTAACTATCATTGGTGTGAGTGAATCATCTTTGTGCATGGAACCGTGGGCACCTCCGCCAGCATGTTCTGGAGAACTTTCACCTATAAATTCGTAGCCGGGATTAGCATCAACTATTAGAAAATCTCCTTTATGTGAATGTAATGCCCCATATAATCTTGATAATCCATCAGGGTAATTTCTGTAGGTAATATGATGATTACTCTTTATATCTAGATCTAAAATTGAACTATTTCCTTTTATATACCAAGTTTGATCATAAACATCTTTATAAGGTCCACCAGGTTTAAATTGAAAAACATGCTTGTTAGCTCCCGAAATTACTTGGATCATTTCGTTTTCTTTCCATGCTATCCATGCAATCCGTGAATCTGCTTGCAATTTACTAGCTATCTCCTTTATAGAGAAACCATTATTTATTTTATATACATATGCCATTCGTTCATTCGCTGTAATTACAACTTCATCGTTATTTCGAACAGGGTCCCCCAGCTTTAAAACATGATAATTCGAAAGGGACTTTCTTAAGTCAATTAAAGCTTCCTTTTTGTTCTTTTTAATTGATGATTGCTTGCTGTCCCCAATAATAATCCAAATGATATTATCAAGAGTGTTTTCCCACTTTGGATAAACATTTAATATTTCTTGTAGATGTTTATCAAGTTTCTCAATCCCTTTCGTTGTCATAGGGCCCTTTATATGAACTGAATGATCGTTTTCTGGCATGTACATAATTGTAAATTCAGGAAGTAAATCTTTCTTTAAAAGGTACTTAAATTCTTGAGCAGAAAATGCATCATTAAGCCCTAATCGATTCACCATATGCTTATTTTTGGGGTCCAGATTGATAAAATCTCCAAAAGACAATATCTTTGGTCCAGTGGTGTGATATTGATCAGGCAAGGGAGTCATTTTTGCAATGATCTTCGGGGTTTTTAAGGTATGGTTATAATTCCCCCTGTAAATTAAAGCATTTATAGAAGCAGTTTGTACCCCGTTGTTGTCTAATTCTTCATGTATGGTTTTAACATTCGAATCGAGATCCACATTATTAAATTGATATAGGCTGTTTTGAGCAACCTGAGGAAATCCATATTTCAAGGTTTCAAAAAATCCGTTTCCGTAACTAATAATACGTTGTTCGTCTTCGTTAAACCAGACAAGACCAGGAATTTTGTGTTTGTCTGGATTAGTACCAGTTATTAAAGTACTGTCAATAGTAACTGACATTGTTGGATAGGAACTTACCAATCCTTTACTATATTGACCATGCTTTAGAAAAAATCCTAGGGCGGGGGCTTTATCCTCCTGGATGGCTTTTTGTAAAGGTTCGTCCATTAATGAATCAATAACAAGAAGGACAACTTTAGGCGAGGCGGAGTCCTTTGTTTGCATAATTATTGGAGAATTCCGCTCATTCTTTGAACCAAGATGAGAGCAACCAGTAATCACTATGATTGAAAGGAATACAAGAATTAGTAAGCGATATATCATTAGGACTCCACCTTCGTTTTGCAAGTTTTCTTCTTCAATTTTATTATTTGCATTTTCTTCACATTCATTAAAGAAAGTCAGAAATAAGTATTTACTTGTGGAAAATCAAAAACTGCTTCGAACCGGCAGTTGACCTGAGAGAAAGGTAAAGAAATACTCTAACATCATGTACATGTCACTTCGACATATAATTCTTCAGTAAGAATGTGTCTTTATCGTTGTTCATTTTAAGAGATTTTTTCTTAAGAAAACAATAACTAAAATACAATCTGACATTTGGTATCATGGGCATCCTCCAAAGGAAGAAGGGGAATGTTGTCTAGAAAATTGATGTGATTATAAACGCCTTTAAACTAGGGTCTAATTGATTGCTCACTTTCGTATATAAAATTGGAAAAAGAGGAAACTAGTATTAACTCGATTAACCAAAGGAGTTCACCATGAGAAGCAAAACCTTGCATATTAAATTGGGTCAAAAGCTGGAAAATCTAAAATCTCTAATGGTTATGCAGGATGATGTAGTTTTTAAAGAGGTATTCATTCCAAGTTATGAATGCTCCGGTTTATTTGTTTATATAAATGGAACAATGGATTATCCATCATTTAATGAAATAGTCCGGGACTTATCAGCAGCCCAGGTTGTATCCAATCATCCGATCTCTATCGAGCAGTCGGTAATTTCTAAAATTTGTTCAGTCAAAGAACAGAAGGTTAGCACTTATGAAAAAGCCATGGAATTCATTTTTGATGGAAAAACGCTTTTATTTATAGAAGGTATAGAGGATGGTTATGTCTTAAATCTTGAAAAAGAAAAAATGCGTACCTTTGGTGAACCTTCGACAGAGAGGATAGTCCGTGGTCCAAAGATTGGGTTTATTGAAAGTCTTCAGGAAAATATCGGCTTAATTAGGCAGTATTCAAGCCATCCCAGCCTTATCGTGAAACAGCATAAGATAGGGTCGCTGGAAAAGCGAACAATTGCATTGATATATTACCAAGGAATAGCAAGTGATTCCTTGTTACAAGAAGTAAATCGGCGGATAAATAAAGTGAAAGCAACGGATCTTCAAGATTCAGGGATGTTGGAGGAATTAATTGAAGATACTTCATCTTCTCCATTCCCACAAATCCAGAACACAGAGCGTCCTGATAAAGTACTTGCTGCTCTGCAGCAGGGGAGAGTGGTTATCATGATTGACGGGTCACCATTTGCTTTGATAGCACCAACGACAATCACGATGCTGCTGCAGTCTCCAGATGATTATTATGAAAGGTGGGTGGCGGGTTCTTTTTTGCGTGGTATCCGTTACTTATCTTTATTTGTTACTGTCTTTCTTTCAGGAATATATATATCCTTAGTTTCGTTCAACCCAGGATTGCTGCCGACGGAACTTGCGATGAGCATCGCTGGTACAAGGGAAAATGTTCCGTTCCCGCCTTTTGTTGAAGCAATCATAATGGAAGTGACGATTGAACTGCTCCGTGAAGCAGGAATTCGGCTGCCAGCCCCTATTGGGCAAACTGTTGGATTAGTTGGGGGAGTCATTATCGGACAAGCAGCTGTTCAAGCAAATATTGTGAGTTCACTC
>NZ_JBFUIB010000296.1:0-4585 GCF_056402095.1 Peribacillus sp. P4_C12 | reverse complement strand
TAACATACGCAGATGTATCAGAAGCCAAGAAAACCACTGGCCCTACCAAGTCTGAAATTTCTCCAATTCGTTTGATCATTGCAGAATTTATTATCTTTTGAAGCCTTTCAGGGTCAGAGAGCCAGTCACCAGTCATCGGAGTTTTTATATATCCTGGTCCAATTGCATTAACGGTAATATTATATGCAGCTAATTCTTCCGCCCAAACTTTTGTCATTTGGTTAATGCCACCTTTACTTGCAGCATAAGATGTTTGGTATGGCATTCCAATCGTTCCTAAAATCGATGAGATATTGATTATTTTTCCATAGCTTTGTTTGATCATTTGTTTTGCACAAGTTTGACCAACTAGAAAAATTCCTTTTAAATTAACTTCTAAAACTGTATCCCAGTCGCTTTCTTCTATGTCAATTAATGGCTTACGAATATTGAGTCCCGCATTGTTCACTAAAATATCAAGTGAACCAAATCTATCGACAATTTGGCTAACCAAATCTTCCACTTGACACTTCTTAGTAACATCGCAAGAAATGTAGTGTGCATCAATATTTTCTTCCCTTAACTGTAAAACCGCCTGTTCTCCTTCCTCAGTTCCTCGGCTGGAAATGACAACTGTTGCATCATGATGGCCTAAAGCCTGAGCCATTCCAAATCCAATACCTTTACTACCTCCTGTTACTAGTGCAATCTTTCCTGCTAGATTAAAAGTAGGCAAATTCATATTCTTTTTCCCCTTCCCTTTTTGAATGACTGTTCTTTTGTTTCAGCAAAAGAATAATCAAACCGCCATTTATATATTTTTTTTAGACTTACACAAATAATTAGTTAATGCAATTGCCGTGCCAGCTTTTATAATTGGATTAAAAAAATTATTTCATGGCACCTTTTTTACCCGAAATATGTTTATATAGCAATGAATCGGGGTAGTAAAACTTTATTTATTACAAAAAAAGCCAACGAATATACGCTGACATAATGGATTATATAAATTGCCCTTGATTACTTTCTTCATCATTTACCGTGTTTACAAACCTAATCTCTTCATTTTCTTTACAAGTGCCGATTGACTGATGCCTAATTCTTTAGCCGTGCTACGTGTTGTTTTATATTCTTGAATTTTCTCTTTTATTATCTTTCGTTCAACATTTTCAATGATTTCTTTTAATGTACTTTTTACATTTTGTTTAAGTTCTAATCCTTGTAACATACTTGGTGGCAAATCCTCCAAGCCTATTTGTTCCAGATCGGCCGTTACAACTAATCTCTCAATCAAGTTTTCCAACTCCCTAATATTACCAGGCCATGGGTATTCCTCGAAGAAACGAATGATTTCCGGATGAAAACGCTTATTTAATCGGTTCTTTTTGTTCATTTTATTTAAAAAATAGAAGGCTAGCGGTACGATATCTGCTTTCCTTTCTCGTAATGCTGGTATTTTAATGGGAACAATATTTAATCGGTAGTAAAGATCCTTTCTAAACTCACCATTTTCGACCATTTCCTCCAAATTCCTATGTGTCGCGGAAACGACCCTTACATCTATTTTGAAGCTACTTCTCCCGCCAACACGAGTGATTTCAAATTCTTGTAAAACCCTTAATAATTTAACTTGAAGATCGATTGGCATGTCCCCAATCTCATCTAAAAAAATCGTACCCCCATTTGCTTGTTCAAATAAACCAGGTTTTCCACGACTGTCCGCACCTGTAAATGCGCCCTTTTCATATCCAAATAGTTCAGATTCTAGAAGGTGCTTTGGTATGGCTGCACAATTCACTTTAATTAAAGGTTGGTTTGCGCGTTCACTTTCTTGGTGTAGGTATTTAACGATGACCTCTTTCCCGACGCCGGACTCACCTAAGATGAGTAAAGTTGAATCAACTTTTGCCAGTTTTTTAGCAAGAAGAAAAACCTTTATAATCTCTTGGCTTTGGGCTACGGATCCGTCAAGGTTCATATGCAGCATTTCCTTTTTTTTAAGTTCCTCGATTTCATTTAAATATTTTTGGGTTAAATTTATGGAATTTTGCAGTTCGGTCTTCATATGGTTTAAATCCGTTATATCCCTTACATTCGTTACAACGTAAGCAATTTCCCCATTCTTGTCATATACAGGATTTCCAGTGACTAATAGTTCCTTTCCTCTTACAGTCTGAATAATCGTTTTTGGCGCTTTACCATCTAAAACTTTCATTGTAACGGATTCAGAAACTAGGCCCTCTTTCACCACTGTTTTCATATTTTTACCAAGAAGTTCCTGGCTTTTCACACCAGTAACTCTTGAATATGCATGATTTACCATCATTCCATTACCATTTTTGTCGGCAACGTATATCCCATCGTAACTTGACTGAAATATGGAAGCTAAGATGTTTTGGATGTCTGTATTGTCAACACTTTCTATCTTGGTGTCCTGAGATATGATGAAGTCACCAATTGTATACATATTTTGCATTTCATTCGCCCCTAAAGAGTGTTTTGTAAGAATAACAGGTAAAGCGTTTTTAAATAAACTTTTTGTTTTAGATAAATAGGATGATGAATTTTCGAATCAAAAAACATAGGTGATTCAAAATGTACTCAATTACATTTATTTATTTAATTCTCCAAATTGTTGGAAATACCTTTTACTTTTTCAGAATTTTCACTATACTCTACATAGTTAACGAATTCTTTACAAAACTTCTAATTAGTTGGATGAATTTGAAAATGGCAAAAAAAATAACCCGTACACGCACTAATGGAAAGTACCTGTTCATGGTTATTTCTCAATGAGATTTTTCATTTTTAATAATTAACGGTCTCGAGCTTACAATCTACTACTTATTTACCCCTGAACCTACCATAACTTTAAAACCGTCTTCCACACGACGTAATAATCTAAGCTGTGCTGTTCTAGCAAGATTAATGTATTCGTTTGAATTAGCTGTACGTTCTTTTCTATGTGTTTGTAAGTTCTCTACATAGGCTTTATTGTTTTCAACAGCCCTCCTTTCAAATCGCTCCATTATATCAAAGGATGATTTTAATGGAGTTAACATAATGTTTTCGAATCGATTCACGACTTCCTGTCCTTCATTAATGAAAGAACGAAGTCCCTCTGACAAAACTTCCTCCGCTTTATTACTTTGGAATGAGTTCATAACATCCGCATTTACTTTTTTATTTCCTTCGTAAAAGGATGTGAGTGATTTACGAAGTTCAGCATTGAACTTTGAGGTTTCCTCAAGTGTCCTAATGTATACTTCCTCTTGATTTTCAAGCACTTTGCGGGACCGCTCAATAGCACCTTCATACTGATTCCAAACTGTATTAACGATTGATTCAGAAATATAGGCCTTTTCAATTTGTTCATTCTTCTTTTGACTCATTTTTGTTCCTCCCCTTATTCTTGCTAGATTTCTCTATTGAATCCCTCATCTGAAATGAAGGCATATAGAGCTCTAAAAAACTTGAATACATACGGAAAAATTGATCCAACATAGATTGGTAGTTCTCCAAATGAGTTGCATGGGTTCTTAAATAAGCAACTCCAGCGTCTGTGATCGAATATTTCCTTTTAGCGGGACCACTGCCTGTGGTATCCCATTCAGAACTCACTAAATTATCTTGTTCCAGTTTTCGCAATAGCCGATATAAGTTCCCTTGATCAAGGGTTTGGAACCCAAAGTTTTGCAGCTTTTGGATAAGCTCGTAGCCATGTAAGGAAAATCCGCTGAGAAGTAACAAAATAAATGGCATAATAAAATTTTTCGAAGGGGCTAATGATTGTTCTTTGTTGTCTTTTGCCATCCAATTTCACCTCGATAATTAATCTATATATGTATTTTACACCTATAAGTAATTACAAGTCAAGCGAGCACATATATATATAATGCAATTGACTGAAATTTCAAAAATAAGCCACCATGGGGTAAGGTTTTGATCTTACAGAAAAAGGAATATCTTGCTAAATCTCGAATTAGTCAATTACGGACCAAACTATTTAAGAATGGTGGTGACTCAAAACGCTTGTTAGACAAAGAAATGCCATCCAGGAATTATACGACTTAGAACCTACAACGTTTGATTCAAACAAAATTTGGATTCTGTCTTGCGTTTTATTTCAAAATAGCCTTGGTTGGGTGCTCCTAAGAATTGAACTATGCTGATGGTATAGGTACGAGTGGAGTGAATGGCGAGCTCATCCACTATTGTACGAAAATTTTATTACTAGCAGCTTGACGTTACATTAAAAGAGAGCATGCGGACATCGATGCAATTACCATTGTTTCATTCTTCGTATTTATGGCAATTAAATCAAAACAAGTTAAGGGGGTTTTGATTGTGAAAAAGACAGCTGTCAGTAAAAACGAAATGCCTTATTTACGTGTTGGTTATGGCGAATCTTTAATTCTCATTCATGGACTTGGTGAAATAAAGGAGGGTTGGGGGAAACAGTTTGAATTAGCAGATCAGTATGACCTGATTGTTCCTGATTTAAGAGGACATGGTGATAATCTAAGAATGGACGGAATAACGATTAAAAATTTTGCAAAGGATATTTTGTCCTTACTTGATGAATTAAAAATAGAAAGCGCACACA